>NZ_CEEDMM010000004.1:96482-134930 GCF_979255995.1 Agrococcus sp. AC640b | reverse complement strand
CCATCGCACCCGGCACCACCCGCCGCTGGCACATCACCCCCACCCACCGACCACGACCACGCACCCGACCACCACTGCGCACATGAACACGAGAACGCGCGCATCGGGCCTGCGCGGCCTCGGCAGGGCAGCCTGCTTCAGCGGTACCGGATGACCGCCTCGCGAATCGCTTCGGCGTGCATGTCGATGCCGTCGAGCTCGTCGATCGGGTGCCTCGTCTCGCCGCATGCATCGGCCTGCGCGTCGGGGCCCGCGAATGCTCGTCTACGAGGGAAGCGTCAGCCCCGAATGGTCCGCTGGCTGGCAATTGCGCCAAGACGACGCCGTCGTTTGGTGGATGACTGCGATCTGGACAATGCTCAGCACGGCACTGGCGACATCGGAATCCAGGTTCCCGCGCTGATGTAGTAGGTCCCGGCCCACGACACGCTGCGGTCGACCGTCATCGACGATCCTCTCGCGACGCACTCGTACAGGCCAGGGGCTTCGCTCGACGTCATCAGCACGTTGAACGAGTACCCGTTCACGATCTGGACCATCTGCACGTTGCCCTGCGCTCCGCCAGGGTAGGTGTTCAGGCAGATCATCTGCGTCGGATCGGACGTCTCCGTCCTGCACCCTGCCGCTTCGGCGGTGGAAGCAGCGGTAGGGCTGGCGAGCGTGATGCCCACACCGGCCAGGATGGCAGCGGCACCGACCGCGGCAACACGCGTGAATTTCGAGCTTCGCATTCTCATCTCCCATTCTGCGGTGTCGAGAATCTAGCAATCATCGAACGGGAGTGGGCGGGATTCAGTCAACTCTATTCAGTGTGGACTTGCCTTCCAGGAGGAATTCGGCTTTCTCGTTGGAATCATCGAATTCCGAGGCGGCGACGACGGAGTCTCGAGTCGCCGGGCGTCGCGGCCGGCGACCGAGACGACTTGCCGAGCCTCGTGCTGCGCTCGAACGGCGTCGCCGGGCATGACGACGCCCCCGGTCGGCGAGGACCGGGGGCGCCGAATCTGCGGGGTGCGGCGACCTGGCTCAGGTCGACATCACCATGAGCGGCTGCGTCGTCGGCTGGTCCGACCCGCCAGCAGGCTCGATCGTGACCGCGACGCCATCGCCCTCGAGCATGTCGCCATCGAGCAGGTGCACGACGCTGCCGTCGCCGCCCTCGAAGATGCCGGCCGCGATCGGCACGCCATCGCGCATGAACCATGCCTCGTAGACCTGCTCGTCGTCGAGTGCCGCGAGGCCCTGGAACACGAGCGCCACGTCGCCGAGATCCGCGGAGGCCAGCAGCGTCGCACGCGTGCCATCAGGCAGCGTCTCGGTCTGCGTGCTCACGTCGGACGCGTGCACGAGCGCCGTCACCGGGTCGGGGGCGCGAAGAGCCTGGCCGATGCCCACGCCGCCCACGAGCAGCGCCACGGCAGCGGCTGCAGCCCCCAGCAGCGACGCCGGACGCTGGAACCAGCGGCGCCGCGCCGCGAGCTCGCGAGGTCCCGTCACGGTGGAGCCGCCGCCGACGAGGGCGGGCTCGCGGTCGTCGGCATCCGCCGCGTCGCGAGTCTCGTCGTCGACCGTGGGGGCGGCGACGAACGGCGTGACCACGGCATCGGGTGCCGTCTGGACGGCGGCATCCTGCTCGGTCTCCTCGATGAGCGCGAAGATCCTCGCGCGCAGCTCGGCAGGTGGGTCGACGGCGAGGACGCCGCCGAGCGCCGCCGCGGTCTCCTGCATGTCCGCGAGCTCGGCGAGGGTGGCCGCGTCGGCGCCCTCGTCGAACCGTCGCCGTTCCTCAGGTCCGAGCGCGTCAAGCGCTCGACCTGCGATGTCATCGCGATGGGTCATCACGACACCCCCAATGCTGCACGAAGACGGATCATGCCGTCTCGCAGTCTGGTCTTGACCGTCCCGAGCGGCGTCTGCAGCCGCTCGGCGATCTCGGATTGCGTGAGCCCGCCGTAGTAGGCGAGCACGATCGCCTCGCGATGCGCCTCCGTGAGCGTCTCGAGCGCAGCACGCACGCGCTCGCCCTCGAGCCGGACATCCGCGGACTCGCTCACGACGTCGAACGGAGCGACCGAGTCGCGGATGCCGATGCGCTCGTCACGGTCGCGCTGCGACTGCGACGACCGCACGCGGTCCACCGCCTTCGAATGCGCCAGCGCGAGCGCCCAGCCCACTGCGGATCCACGGGAGGCGTCGTAGGTCGACGACTTGCGCCACATGTCCACGAACACCTCCTGGGTCACCTCCTCGGCCTGCGATCGATCGACGAGCACGCGCAGCACGAGTCCGAAGACTCGCGCCGACAGCGCGTCGTAGACGATCGCGAACGCAGCGCGGTCGCCGCCAGCGACACGCACCAGCGCATCGTCGACGTCGCTCGTGCGCCGATGCGGCGTCACGGAGCTCGAATCCGGCACAGGTGTCACATCCACCAGCATCGCACGCGGGCTGCGCGAATCCCGCTTGCGCCGGTCCATCGCGATCATCGTCACGACAAGGGTTCGGAGCCCCCAGCAGCGCGGATTGCCCGGCGATCGCACCGATTCGCGACCCCTGGCCGCCGACGGGACGCCGTGGGATAGACTCGATCGGTGCGCCTCCTGCCAGGACCAGGCGCCCACGGGGCGTAGCTCAGCCTGGCTAGAGCACCCGCTTTGGGAGCGGGAGGCCGCGGGTTCGAATCCCGCCGCCCCGACCCAGACCATCCGGAACCGAATCCAGGAGACGACCACGTGAAGACCACGGTCGAGCAGCTCGAGCCCACGCGCGCGAAGCTCACCATCGCGGTGACCCCCGACGAGCTGCGTCCCGCCATCGACGCCGCCTACAAGGAGATCGCGGAGCAGATCCAGATCCCCGGCTTCCGCAAGGGCAAGGTGCCCGCGGCCATCATCGACCAGCGCATCGGGCGCGACCAGGTGCTCAGCCAGGCCGTCTCGGAGTCGATCGACGAGCACTACCGCGCCGGCGTCGCCGAGTCGGGCATCAAGCCCCTCGGCCGCCCGAGCGCCGACATCGCCACGTGGCCGGAGGCGAAGGACTACTCCGGCGACCTCGTCCTCGAGATCGAGGTCGACGTGCGTCCCGAGTTCGAGATGCCCGCCCTCGAGGGCCGCGTCGTCGAGATCCCCGCCGTCGCCGTCGGCGACGACGGCATCGAGGCCGAGCTCACGCAGCTGCGAGGCCGCTTCGGCACGCTCGTCACCGTCGATCGCCCCGCCGCGAAGGGCGACTTCGTCACCCTCGACCTCGTCGCGACCATCGACGGCGCCGAGGTCGACCGCGCAGCGGGCGTCTCGTACGAGGTCGGCTCCGGCGAGCTGCTCGACGGCATCGACGACGCGATCGAGACGCTCACCGCAGGCGAGGACACGACGTTCACGTCGACCCTCGTCGGCGGCGAGCACGCAGGCTCCGACGCCGAGGTGCAGGTGTCCGTCAACGCCGTCAAGGAGCGCGAGCTGCCCGACGCCGACGACGACTTCGCGCAGATGGCGAGCCAGTTCGACACGATCGCCGAGCTGCGCGACGACCTCTCGGCCACCGTCGCACGCCGCGAGACGCTCGGCCAGGCGCAGGCAGCCCGCGAGGCGCTCCAGCAGGCGCTCGTCGCCGACGCCGACATCCCCGTGCCGGCGCAGGCCGTCGAGGACGAGGTGCACCGCCACCTCGAGGGCGAGAACCGCCTCGAGGACGACGTGCACCGCGCGGAGGTCAAGGAGGAGACCGAGAAGCAGATCCGCTCCGGCATCCTCTTCGACCGCATCGCAGAGGAGCAGGACCTCCAGGTCTCGCAGACCGAGCTGTCGCAGTACGTCATGCAGATGGCGGCGCAGTACCAGATGCCGCCGCAGGAGCTCGTCGAGATCCTGCAGCAGAACGGCCAGCTGCCGACGATCCTCGCCGACCTGCTGCGCGGCAAGGCGCTCACGTGGGCGCTGGGCCAGGTCGAGGTCAAGGACTCGAACGGCGAGACGATCGACCTCTCCGAGTTCACGCAGACCGAGCCCGACGCGACCGAGAGCGACGTCGAGGCCGCCATCCGCCAGGCCGAGGCGCGCATCGCCGCCGACGACCAGGAGTGACCGATCCGAAGGGGCCGGACCGCGTGCGGTCCGGCCCCTTCGTCACCCCCGCACGCCTGCGGCGAACAGGGCCGGGAGCGTGCGTTGCAAGACCCTAGGGTTGACAACGACCGAAGGAGCATGACGTGGCTGAAACCGGCTTCCCGCCCACTGTCTTCGACCGCCTGCTGCGCGATCGCATCATCTGGCTCGGCGAGGATGTGCGCGACGACAACGCGAACGAGATCTGCGCGAAGATCCTGCTGCTGGCAGCGGAGGACCCGAACAAGGACATCTTCCTCTACATCAACTCGCCGGGCGGCTCGGTCACGGCGGGCATGGCGATCTACGACACGATGCAGTTCGTGCCCAACGACATCGTCACCGTCGGCATCGGCATGGCCGCCTCGATGGGGCAGCTGCTGCTGACCTCCGGCACGATCGGCAAGCGCTACATCACGCCCAACGCGCGCGTGCTGCTGCACCAGCCGCACGGCGGATTCGGCGGCACGTCGTCCGACATCCAGACGCAGGCGCAGCTGATCCTCGACATGAAGCGCCGCCTCGCCGAGATCACCGCCGAGCGCACCGGCAAGACCGTCGAGCAGGTCAACGCCGACGGCGATCGCGACCGGTGGTTCACGGCGCAGGAGGCCCTCGAGTACGGTTTCGTCGACCACCTGCGCGAGTCGGCGACCGAGGTCGCTGGCGGCGGTGGCACCGACCCCGAGGCCATCGATCCCGACGCATCGGGCACCGACCAGGAGGAGAACCGATGAACCCGACGTTCGAGGCCGGCGGGCAGTCGCTCGCCCTGCCGCAGTCGCGCTACATCCTGCCCTCGTTCGAGGAGCGCACGGCGTACGGCTTCAAGCGTCAGGACCCGTACGCGAAGCTGTTCGAGGACCGCATCATCTTCCTCGGCGTCCAGGTCGACGACGCATCCGCAGACGACATCATGGCGCAGCTGCTCGTGCTCGAGTCGCAGGACCCCGACCGCGACATCGTGATGTACATCAACTCGCCTGGCGGCTCGTTCACGGCCATGACGGCGATCTACGACACGATGCAGTACATCCGTCCGCAGGTGCAGACGGTGTGCCTCGGTCAGGCCGCCTCCGCTGCCGCCGTGCTGCTCGCAGCCGGCGAGCCCGGCAAGCGTCTCGCCCTGCCGAACGCCCGCATCCTCATCCACCAGCCCGCGACGGGCGAGGCGGCACGGGGTCAGGCGTCGGACATCGAGATCCAGGCCCGTGAGGTGCTGCGGATGCGCGGATGGCTCGAGCAGACGCTCGCGAACCACTCGAAGAAGGACCTCGAGCAGGTCTCGAAGGACATCGAGCGCGACACGTTCCTCTCGGCCGAGGAGTCCCTCGAGTACGGACTCATCGACCAGGTGCTCACGTCGCGCAAGACGCAGCCGGCCCTGCTGGGCTGACGCGTCGCGGCGCACGACGAAGGCCCCCGCCCGTGAGGGTGGGGGCCTTCGTCGCGTCCGGCTCGGCGGCGCGACGGGGGCGGCGTCAGCCGACGTTCGGCTCCTGCGGCTCGTCGGTGAGGCTGGCCTCGCGCCGCCTGGCCCGGCGCCACGTGATGACGAGCACGGTGACGACCGCGGCGAGCAGCGCGACGCCGATGCCGACGAACGCGATCGGCGGGATGCCGCCCTCGTCGTCCTCGGACTCGCTGCCGGTGGGCGGCGTCGACGGTGCGGTGCTCGACGACGGCGGATCGGTCGATGCCGGTCCGCTCGACGCCGGCTCGCTCGCCGACGGCTGCGTCGAGGGCTCCTCGGACTCGGAGCCGGACGGGCTCGGCGCTGCCTCGCCGCACACGGGAGCCTCTGGGAGACCCTCGACGGTGGTCGCGCTCGCATCGGGATCCCACGCGAACGTCACGACGCCCTCGATGGGGTGGCCATCGGCAGACACGAGGCCGTAGCGCAGCGTGTAGACGCCTGCCTCGCCGAGCTGCGCGGCAGTCGACAGGGTCGCGCCGTCGACGATCGAGCAGCCGTCTCCGTAGTACGCGCCGTCCTGGTCGGTGACGAGCACGACGTTCGACGACGAGCCCTCGACGTCGAGGATGTCCTCGTTCGCCGTGATCGTGAAGGCCTCGGGGAGGGTCGTGAGCGTCGCGCCGTCCTCCGGGTTCGTGCCGACGATCGACGCGTGGGCGGGCAGCGGCAGGAGGATCGCCGCGGCGGCGGCGGCGAGCGCGAGGGTCTGGATCACCCCTCCACGGTAGCCGTCGCCGTGCGGGCTGCGTGCGCGTCGAGCACGCGTCGCTCGGAGCGTGCGAGGTAGCGCTCGAGCAGCGCGGCGGCGCCAGCCGCATCGGTGGCGAACGCGTCGACGATCGCGGCGTTGGCAGCAAGGAAGGGGGCGTGGAGCGACTCGAGGTCGTCGACGGCTCCGAAGGCGAGGCGCAGCTCGCCGAGCACCGACTCGAGCAGCGCCGTCATCCGCGGGCTGTCGGCGAGGGCGACGATCGCACGGTGGAAGTCGAGGTCGGCGGAGCCCATGCCGCGCCAGTCGCGCGCGGCATGCGCAGCCTCGCCGGCGGCGACGGCCGCGCGCATCGCCGCGACGGCGCCGTGGCTCGCGTCGGCCTCGCGCATCGTCTGCAGCTCGACGGCACGACGCACGCGGTAGATCTCGCGGATCGACGCGGGCGTCGGCAGCGGCACGCGCGCGCCGCGGTTCGCCTCGTGCACGACGAGCCCCTCCTGCGCGAGGGCGCGGAACGCCTCGCGCAGCGTGTTGCGCGAGACGCCGAGCTCGGTGGCGAGGCGCGCCTCGATCAGGCGCGTGCCAGGCAGCAGGGTGCCGTCGACGATCGCGCTGCGCAGCGCGGCTGCCGCATCGCCCGCAGCGTGCCCTCGTCGAGACTCCACCCTCGGATCCTACGGATGCGACGGCCGATTGTTGAACGATCACGTACGATCGATCGCACGAGCGGACGGGAGCCCTCCATGCGCATCGACCTCAACAGCGACGTCGGCGAGTCCTTCGGCCAGTGGCGCCTCGGCGACGACGCCGCGATGCTCGACGTCGTCTCGAGCGCGAACGTCGCGTGCGGGTTCCACGCGGGCGATGCGCCCACCGCACGTCGCGTCGCGCGCATCGCGGCCGCGAACGGCGTCGCCGTCGGCGCGCACGTCGCGTACCGCGACCTGGCCGGGTTCGGCAGGCGCTTCGTCGATGCCGACCCGGGCGACCTCGCCGACGAGGTCCTCTACCAGGTCGGCGCGCTGCAGGCGATCGCGAGGGCGGAGGGCGCGACCGTGACGTACGTCAAGCCGCACGGTGCCCTCTACGCCGCGATCGTGCATCACGAGCCGCACGCGGTGGCGGTGCTCGACGGCCTGCAGGCCGCAGGCGACCTCGCGATCGTCGGGCTGCCCGGCTCGGTCGTGCTCGAGCTCGCCGAGGCGCGCGGCATCCGCGTCGTGCGCGAGGGCTTCGCCGACCGCGCCTACCTCGCGAACGGCACGCTCATGCCGCGCAGCCGGCCTGGCAGCGTGCTGCACGACGCGGGTGCCGTCGCAGCGCAGGCGCTGCGCATGGCCACGGCGGGCGAGGTCGTCGCCGACGACGGCAGCGTCGTCGCCCACGCCGTCGACTCGATCTGCGTGCACGGCGACACCGAGGGTGCCGTCGCGCTCGCACGCGCCGTGCGCGACGCGCTCGACGCCGCATCCATCGACGTCCGCGCCGTCGCCGACTGAGCACGGGGATCCGTCGTGTCCGCAGCCCTCACCTCCCGATGACGCGCACCGTGGCCGGCGTGCATCGGCTCGGCTCCCGCGCCGTGCTCGTGCGCGTGCCGCCGGGCTCGGTCGACGGCGTCCGCGCGCTGCTCGACGCCGAGCCGCTCGCCGGGCAGCGCGAGGTGGCGGCAGGTGGCGCGAGCGTGACCGTGCGGTTCGCGACGGCGACGCAGGCCACGGCGGCGCTCGCGCGGCTCGCAGCGGTGGAGGCGCCGGAGGCGGCCCCTGCGGCGGGTGCGCTCGTCACGATCGACGTCGTCTACGACGGCGACGACCTCGCCGACGTCGCTGCCGCGACGGATCGCTCGGTCGACGCCGTCGTGCAGCAGCACGTCGACGAGGCGTGGCGGGTCGCGTTCGTCGGCTTCGCCCCCGGATTCGCGTACCTGCGCGGCGACGGGCGCACGCCGGTGGTGCCGCGCCGCGCGAGCCCGCGCACGCACGTGCCCGCAGGCGCCGTGGCGCTCGCGGGCACCTTCGCGGCGGTCTACCCGCGCGCGTCGCCTGGCGGCTGGCAGCTCATCGGCCGCACCGACGCGCCGCTGTGGTCGCTCGAGCGCGACGAGCCCATGCTGCTGCCGACGGGCACGCGCGTGCGCTTCCGAGCCGTGCGCGAGCAGGCGCTCGCCGCCGAGGCCGCGCCCGAGCCGCTGCCGCGCGCCGACGGCGACGCATCGCTCGACGGCGCGGGAGACGGGCTCGTCGCGCTCGCCGTCGGTGCGCAGACGCTCGTCGAGGACCTCGGCAGGCCGGGCCTGGCGCATCTCGGCATCGCACGCTCCGGCGCTGCCGATCGTTCGGCGTTGCGCCAGGCGAACCGGCTCGTCGGCAACCCGCCCGGTGCCGCCGTGCTCGAGCACGTCGGCGGCGGCCTGCGGCTGCGGGCCGCGGGGGAGCACGTGCTCGCCGTCGCTGGCGCAGACGCCGACCTCGTCGTGCGCGCTGCACGCGGCGACCGGATGCAGCAGCGCGGCGTGCCGTTCGCGCTGCGCGACGGTGACGTGCTCGAGGTCGGCGCCGTGCGCGCGGGCCTGCGCGTCGTGGTCGGCGTGCGCGGCGGCGTCGCGGTGCCCCTCGTGCTCGGCAGCGGCTCCAGCGACGTGCTCTCCGGCCTCGGGCCGCCTCCGGTGCAGTCGGGCGACCTGCTGCCGGTCGGCGTCGCGCCGCGCGACGCCGTCGGCGTGCGCGAGCGCGTCGCGACGCCGAGCGTGGACGCCGTGCTCGACGTCGTGCCGGGGCCCGACGGCGACTGGTTCGACGTCGACGCCCTCGCGGGCCTGACGACGACCGCGTGGACCGTCTCGCCGCGGTCGAGTCGCGTCGGCGTGCGGCTCGACGGGCCACGGCTGCGTCGCCGCGACGGCGAGCTCGAGAGCCAGGCGCTCGCGCCCGGCGCCATCCAGGTGCCGCCGTCGGGTCTGCCGGTCGTGTTCCTCGCCGACCATCCCGCGACCGGCGGGTATCCCGTGATCGGCGTCGTCGCCGACCACGACCTCGACGTGCTCGCGCAGCTCGCCCCCGGCGCGTGCGTGCGGCTGCGGCTGCTCGGCGACGCCGAGGGCGCAGCCCGCGCGCCTGCCGCGCCGCCCTCCGTCCCATCCCAGGAGCAGCCATGACCATCGAGACCGTGCTCGTCGCCAATCGCGGCGAGATCGCGGTGCGCATCGTGCGCGCCTGCGCCGACGCCGGCATCCGCTCGGTCGCGGTCTACGCCGACCAGGACGCCGACGCGCTGCACGTGCGTCTCGCCGACGCCGCCGTGGCGCTCGAGGGCACCCGCGCCGCCGACACCTACCTCGACGCCGAGCTGCTCGTCGCGACCGCCGTGCGCGCGGGCGCCGACGCCGTGCACCCCGGCTACGGGTTCCTCTCCGAGGATGCCGGCTTCGCCCGCGCCGTGCTCGCCGCGGGCCTGACCTGGATCGGCCCGCGCCCCGAGACGATCGAGGAGCTCGGCGACAAGGTGCGCGCCCGCGCCGTCGCGCTGCGCGTGGGCGCACCGCTCGCTCCCGGCACCGACGGCCCCGTGGCCTCGGTCGAGGAGGTCGAGGCGTTCGTCGCCCAGCACGGCCTGCCCGTGGTCGTGAAGGCCGCGCACGGCGGTGGCGGCCGCGGCATGCGCGTCGTGCGCGAGCACGACGACATCGCCGAGGCGTTCGCGTCGGCCGTGCGGGAGGCGACGCAGGCGTTCGGTCGCGGCGAGTGCTTCGTCGAGCGGTTCCTCGATCGCCCGCGCCACGTCGAGGCGCAGCTGCTCGCCGACGAGCACGGCACCGTCGTCGTCGTCGGCACGCGCGACTGCTCGGTGCAGCGCAGGCACCAGAAGCTGCTGGAGGAGGCTCCGGCGCCGTTCCTGACGCGCGCGCAGCGCGAGCGCATCGTCGCGGCATCCGAGGCCATCGCACGCGAGACGGGCTACGTCGGCGCGGGCACCGTCGAGTTCCTCGTCGCCGCCGACGGCACGATCGCGTTCCTCGAGGTCAACGCCAGGCTCCAGGTCGAGCATCCCGTGACGGAGGAGACGACCGGCGTCGACCTCGTGCGCGAGCAGCTGCGCATCGCCGCGGGGGAGCGGCTCTCGATCGACGCGACGCCGCAGCCGCGCGGGCATGCGATCGAGCTGCGCATCAACGCCGAGGATGCGGGCAGGGGCTTCCTGCCGTCGTCGGGCACCGTGACGACCTTCCGTGCTCCCACGGGGCCCGGCGTGCGCGTCGACGCCGGCGTCGACGACGGCGCCGCCGTGCCGCCGCAGTTCGACTCGCTGCTCGCGAAGGTCGTCGTGTGGGGTCCGGACCGCCGCACGGCGCTCGTGCGCGCCGCGCGCGCGCTCGACGAGCTGCGCGTCGAGGGCGTCGCGACCGTCGTGCCGATGCATCGGGCGATCCTCGCGCACCCCGACCTGGCGCACGAGGCAGGCGACGAGGCGCCCTTCCGCGTGCACACGCGGTGGGTCGAGACCGAGCTGGCGCCCGTGGAGCCCGACGACGCCTACGACGACGCGGACCCGGGCGCCGTGCTGCGCCGGGTGCCCATCGAGGTCGACGGCGTGCGTCGCATCCTCGGGGTGCCCCTCGACCTGCTCGCCGGGCTCGCTGGCGGCTCCACGACGACGCCGCCGCACGAGCGCGGCGACGTGCTGGCGGTCGCCTCCGGCATCCGGTCGCCGCTCACGGGCTCGCTCGTGGCATGGGAGGTCGGGCACGGCGATCGGGTCGCGATCGGCGACCGGGTCGCGACGGTCGAGGCGATGAAGATGGAGACGGTCGTCGTCGCCGACGTCGCCGGCGTCGTCGGCGCCCTGCGCGTCGAGGCCGGCGCGGCGGTGGAGGCGGGCATGCTGCTGGCCGAGGTGGCCGAGGTGGCCGAGGTGGCCGAGGTGGCCGAGGTGGCCGAGGTGGCCGAGGAGGACGCCGGGGCCGACTGACGCCCACCTGCGATCTCGACGCCACGCGTCATGCTGCACGCCCGTGTCAGCGCTCGACGCTAGGCTCTGTGGCACCGACCGGGAAGGAGAGGTGCCATGGCACGACTCGGAGAGAGCGGCGATCTGCTCAAGTGCTCCTTCTGCGGCAAGAGCCAGAAGCAGGTCCAGCAGCTCATCGCGGGCCCGGCGGTGTACATCTGCGACGAATGCGTCGAGCTGTGCAACGAGATCATCGAGGAGCGCCTCGCCGAGGCGGGCGAGACCGCCCCGGAGAGCGACCTGCCGCTGCCGAAGCCGAAGGAGATCTTCGACTTCCTCGAGGAGTACGTCGTGGGCCAGCGGCCCGCGAAGCGCTCGCTGTCCGTCGCGGTCTACAACCACTACAAGCGCGTGCAGGCCATGCAGTCGCTCTCGAGCGCCGAGGTGGCGCGCGAGCAGATCGAGCTGCAGAAGTCGAACATCCTCATGGTCGGGCCCACGGGCTGCGGCAAGTCGTACCTCGCCTCGACCCTCGCGCGCAGGCTCGACGTGCCGTTCGCGGTCGCCGACGCCACGGCGCTCACCGAGGCCGGCTACGTCGGCGAAGACGTCGAGAACATCCTCCTCAAGCTCATCCAGGCGGCCGACTACGACGTCAAGCGGGCAGAGACCGGCATCATCTTCATCGACGAGATCGACAAGGTGGCCCGCAAGGCCGAGAACCCGTCGATCACCCGCGACGTCTCGGGCGAGGGCGTGCAGCAGGCGCTGCTCAAGATCCTCGAGGGCACCGTGGCGTCCGTGCCCCCGCAGGGCGGGCGCAAGCACCCGAACTCCGAGTTCATCCAGATCGACACGTCGAACGTGCTGTTCATCGTGGCGGGCGCCTTCGCAGGCCTCGAGGACATCATCGCGAGCCGCGCGGGCAAGCGGGGCATCGGATTCGGCGCCGAGATCTCGTCTGCGAAGGCCGACCTCGACATCTTCAGCGAGGTGCTGCCGGAGGATCTGCACAAGTTCGGTCTCATCCCCGAGTTCATCGGCCGCCTGCCCGTGATCGCCACCGTCTCCCCGCTCGACCGATCCGCGCTCGTCGAGATCCTCACCGAGCCGCGCAACGCGCTCGTGAAGCAGTACCAGCGCATGTTCGAGCTCGACGGCGTCCGCCTCGACTTCGAGCCCGCAGCGCTCGACGCCATCGCCGACCTCGCCGTCGCCCGCAAGACGGGCGCGCGCGGCCTGCGCGCGATCCTCGAGGACATCCTCGCGCCGGTCATGTTCGAGGTGCCCTCGCAGGAGGGCATCGCACGCGTCATCGTCACCGAGGAGTCGGTCTCGACGGGCGAGACGCCCGTCATGCTCACCGCCGACGACATCGAGCAGCTCTCCGCCTGACGTCCGCGACGCGCGCGACGGAGGGTGTCGTGTCACGCGGGGAGCAGGCTTAGGGTAGCCTCACCTACGTGACGGACTCCCAGCGCCTCTCCGCGACCGACCTGCGCCTCGCCTACGGGCGACGCGACGTGGTCCACGAGGCGTCGATCACGCTCGAGCCCGGTCGCGTCACCGTGCTCGTCGGCCCCAACGGCAGCGGCAAGTCGACGCTGCTGCGCGGGCTCACGAGCCTGCACCGTCCGTCCGACGGTGCGATCGTCTACGGCGACGGCATCATGGCCGCGGAGCTCAGCGAGAAGCAGCTCGCCCAGCGCGTGGCGATGCTCGCGCAGTCACGGCCCACCCCCTCCGGCGTCACCGTGCGCGAGATCGTCGAGTACGGCCGGTTCCCGCACCGTGGACGCCTGCGTCGTCGCGACCCCGAGGGTGCTGGGATCGTCGACCGAGCCCTCGAGGCCACCGGCGTCACCGACCTCGCGGATCGCCCCGTCGCCGAGCTCTCCGGTGGCCAGCGCCAGCGGGTCTGGCTCGCCTCGTGCCTCGCGCAGCACACCGGCATCGTGCTGCTCGACGAGCCGACGACGTACCTCGACCTGCGGTTCCAGATCGAGATCCTCGACATCGTGCGCGACCTCGCCGAGTCGGGCGTCGCCGTGGGCGTCGTGCTCCACGACCTCGACCAGGCCGCCGACGTCGCCGACGATGCCGTGCTGCTCGTCGACGGCCGCATCGTCGCCGCGGGAGCGCCGCGCGACGTGCTCACCGCCGAGCGGCTCAGCGAGGCGTACGGCGTCGCGATCGACGTGTCGACCGACGCCGACGGCCACCTCCACATCCGTCCCACGCGCCGCAAGCGGCGCATCCACGCCGCCGCCTGATCCGGGCGGCGTCACCGAGGGGCGCGCATCTCGGCGCGCCCGAAGAGAGGAACGCTCCATGCGTCGAACCCTTGCCGTCGCGGCCATCGCGACCGCTGCCGCCGTCGCCCTCGCGGGCTGCGGCACCACCGAGGCACCCGAGGAGGAGACCACCTCGTCGTCCGGCGAGTCGATCACCGTCACCGACGCGCGCGGCGAGGAGGTCACGATCGACGGTGGCGTCGAGAGCGTCGTCGCCCTGGAGTGGGTCGTCGTCGAGCACGTGCAGACGGTGGGCCTCGAGCTGGCAGGCGTCGCCGACGTCGAGGGCTACGAGGACTGGTCGGGGCTCGCAGCCCCGCTCGAGGGTGAGCCCGTCGACGTGGGCACGCGCGGCGAGCCCAGCATCGACGCGATCGCCGAGATCGCACCCGACCTCATCATCGGCGTCGCAGGCGGCACCGAGGAGCAGTACGAGCAGCTCGAGGCGATCGCGCCCGTCGTCGTCCTCGAGGGGGCCAACGCGTCCGCTCCCGTCGACACCATGCTGTCCGACCTGCGCCTCGTCGGCGAGGCGACGGGCCGTGAGGACGCCGCCGAGACGGCGATCGGCGAGTTCGAGACGCACCTCGACGAGCTGACGGCCACCGTCGAGGACGCTGGCCTCGCCGGGCTGCCGATCGGCCACCTCGACGGCTACGAGAACGGCGGCCAGATCGAGATCCGCACCTACGAGAGCGGCTCGCTGCTCGCGGGCGCCTTCGAGCGCATCGGCTTCACGAACGCCTTCACGGGCGAGGGCGACCCCGCGTACGGCCTCGGCACGACCGACGTCGAGGGGCTGACCGACCTGCCGGACGACGCGCACCTCGTGTACCTCACGGTCGGCGACGACGACGTCTTCGCCAACCAGCTGCAGTCGAACGCGATCTACACGGGTCTCGCAGCGGTGCAGGAGGGTCACGTGACGCGACTGTCGGACGGCATCTGGCTCTTCGGCGGCGTCGACTCGGTGTCGATGTACCTCGACGAGCTCGTCGAGGCAGTCCAGGCATGACCGTCGCGACCGCGGGCACCTCGACGCCGACCCCCACGCGCCGCATCGGCGCGGGCGTCGTCGTGCTCGCGGTCGCACTCGTCGCGCTCCTCGTGCCGCTGTCGATCTGGCATCTGGCGCAGGGCACCACGACGCTGGGCCTCGGCGACGTCGTCGCGTGGGCCCTCGGCGACGCCAGGTACGACGCGATCCTGCAGGACGGCCGCGTGCCGCGCCTCGCCGCCGCGCTCGTGGTCGGCGTGGCGCTCGGCGTCGCCGGCTACGCGATGCAGTCCCTCGTGCGCAACCCGCTCGCGTCGCCGGACACGCTCGCCGTGAACGGCGGCGCGGCCGCGGCGCTGGGCCTGTCGGCCGCGTTCGGCATCACGCTGCCCTTCCTCGGAGGTGCCGCCCTGGCGTTCGCAGGCGGCATCGCCGCGGCCGCCCTCGTCGTCGCGATCGGCCGTGGCAAGGGCCAGTCGACGCGCATGATCCTCGTCGGCACCGCGCTGTCGCTCGCGCTCACGAGCGTCGTCACCGTCACGATCCTGCTCGCCGACCAGCAGACCCGCGGGCTGTTCGCGTGGGGCGTCGGCAGGCTGTCGCAGAACGGCATCGGCACCGTCGCGCAGGCGTTGCCGATCGTGGTCGTGAGCATCGTCGTGCTGCTCGTGCTCTCGCGCAGGCTCGACCTCTTCGCGCTCGGCGAGGAGACGGCGTCGCTGCTGGGCGTCGGCGTGCGCTCGCTGCGGCTGGTCACGCTCATCGCCTCGGTGCTGCTGGCGGCGAGCGCCGTCGCGATCGCCGGCCCCATCGGGTTCGTCGGCCTCGCGGCCCCCGCTGCGATCCGACTCGCGGCCTCGCGCATCCCCGGACTCCACCGCCATGTCGTCGCGCTGCCCGTCGCGGGCCTCGCGGGCGCGGCGCTCGTGCTCGTCGCCGACGTGCTGCTGCGCGCGGTGCTGCAGGGCACCGCGTCGCTCGACGTGCCCACCGGCGTCGTGACGAGCATCGTCGGCGCCGTGTTCCTCGTCGTCCTCGCGCGCACCCTGCCCGGCGCGAACCAGGCGGAGCCGATGTCGGCGCTCGGCGACCGATCCACGTTCCGCAGGGCGTGGATCCCCATCGCCGTCGCTGCGGCGGTCGTGCTGGGCGTCGTGCTGACGGCGCTGCTCGTGGGAGGTCGCCCGATGCTGCTTGGCGACGTCGTCAACTGGCTCCAGGGTCAGGCTGGCAGGCAGGTGACGATCGCGCTCGACGCGGGGGCGCCGCGCGTCGTCGCCGGCGTGCTCGCAGGCGCCGCGCTCGCGCTCGCAGGGTCGCTCGTGCAGACCGTCGCACGCAACCCGCTCGCCGACCCGTACCTGCTGGGCGTCGCGAACGGCGCCGGCTTCGGTGCCATCAGCGTCATCACGCTCGCCTCCGGCGCCTCCGGCTGGCTCATCGCAGGCGGTGCGCTCGCAGGCGGCGTCGTCGCGGCGGGCGTCGTGCTCGCGGTCGTCGGCTGGAGGATGCTCGGCACGTTGCGGCTCGTGCTCACCGGCATCGGGGTGAGCGCGGCGTTCGGCGCGCTCACGAGCATGCTCATCACGACGACCGATCCGTGGAACGCGGCGAAGGCCATCACGTGGCTCGGTGGCAGCACCTACGGGCGCGGCTTCGACGACTCGCTGCCCGTCGCGATCGCGATCGTGGTGTGCGGCGTCATCGCGTGGAGCATGCGCCACGATCTCGACCTCGTGCAGCTCGATCAGGACACCCCGCGCCTGCTGGGCGTGCGCCTGTCGCACGTGCAGCTGCTCGCGCTCGTGCTCGCCGTGCTCCTCACGGGCACGGCCGTCGCCGCCGTCGGCGTCGTCGCGTTCGTCGGGCTCATCGCGCCGCACGCGGCGCGTGCGCTCGTCGGCTCCGCGCACCACCGCTTCGTGCCGCTCGCGATCCTGCTCGGCGCCGCCCTCGTCGGCACCGCCGACCTGCTCGGCCGCCGCCTCATCTTCCCCGAGCAGCTGCCGGCGGGCGTCATGACGTCGCTCGTGGGCGTGCCCTACTTCATCCTGCTCGTGCTGCAGTCGCGGCGCCGCGCCCGCTAGCGGCGCGGCCCGCCAGCGGCGGCCATCACGTCGGCGCGTCGCCCGCGAGCGAGCGCAGCGAGCGGATGTACGCGGCCGGCGTCACGCCGGCGACGGTGCGCAGGTCGTTCGTGAGGTGGGCCTGGTCGACGTAGCCGAGCTCGGCGGCGACGACGACGGGCGTCCCGCCTGGCTGTGCGAGCAGCCGCGCCGCCTCCTGCAGCCGCACGCGGCGCGCGATGGCCTTCGGCCCCATGCCGAGCGTCGCGCGCAGCGCACGTTGCACCGTGCGATCGCTCGCATGCGCGACGGCGTCGGACGACCGGGCCCGCACCTGCTGAGACATCGCCTCGACGGCGACGTTCGCGAGCAGACCCTGTCGCGTGGTGGGACGCTCGGCGAGGGCAGCAAGCAGCGTCGCGTCGGCGAGGCGCAGACGATCCTCGAGCGTCGCAGCCTGCGCGATCGTCGACGCGATGGCGTGCAGCCTCGCGTCCTCGCCGTCGATGGGACGGGTGCCCGGCGCGCCGACGGGCGCGTCGGAGACGACGGCGAGCCCTGCAGGGCGCAGCCGGATGCCGAGCACGTCACCGGTGCCGCGGATCGTCCGCGTCCATGCGCGGGGGCCCGGCGTCGTGCGCACGAGCGGCCAGGGCACGTCGCCCGCCTCGATCGACAGCGTGATGGCCGGCGCCTCGATGACGCGCTGCGCGATCCGCTCGTCGCCGAGCGACCACGACACGTGCCAGTACGTCTCGACGACGTCGACGAGGTCGGGATGCGGCGCATGCCAGGTCGCGGAGAACCGGGCGAGGTTCGCGGGCTCGAGCACGCCCGAGCGCTCGTCGGGTGCGATGGGCTGGGCCATGACGGGATTCTGCAAGACGCCGTCGCCGACGCGCTGCAGACTGGCGGCATGAGCACGAACTACCGGGGCGCCTTCATCGAGGTGGCGCCCGACTCGACCGCACGCACGGCCGAGGCGCCGCCGCAGCGGGCCACGCCGAGCGTCGCCGAGCTGCAGCACGGGCTGCTGCGCGAGCGACCGTACGCTCTCACGTCCGACGAGCTGCTGTTCGAGGTGCATGCGATCCGCGCCGGCATCGCCGACGGGGACCGCGATGCGGCCCGCGCGGCATTCCTCGCGAAGGATCAGGCGTGCCTTCGCGCGTCGCCGCTCGGCAAGCGCTACGGCTGGGGCGCGCACCACGACGCCGAGGGGCGCGTCGCGCTCGTCGGCATCGGCACGCCCGAGTACGCGCGGCTCGCCGCCGACCCCGACCTGGAGCACCGGCAGGCGATGCGCTCGTCGCGCGGCTGAGCCGCGCGACGAGCGCTCGTCACCTGCCGCTCACTCCAGGCCGCGGCGACGCAGCAGCGGCGCGAGCTCCGCGTCGCGGCCGCGGAAGTCGCGGTACGCCTCGAGCGGGTCCTTCGAGCCGCCCACGCCCAGCAGTCGCTCGCGGAAGCGCTGGCCGGACTCGCGCGTCGCGCCGTGCTCCTGGAACCACTGCACGGTGTCGGCGTCGAGCACCTCCGACCAGATGTACGAGTAGTACGCCGCCGAGTAGCCGCCCGAGAAGACGTGCTGGAAGTAGCCGGACGAGTACCGCGTCGGCACGGTCTCGAGCAGCAGACCCACGCGCTCGAGCGCCGCACGCTCGAACGCCGCGACGTCGTCGACCGTCTCGCCAGGCGCGAGCGTGTGCCATGCCTGGTCGAGCAGCGCGGCCGCGAGGTATTCGCTCGTGCCGTGGCCCTGGTCGAACGTCTCGGTCGCACGGATGCGCTCGAGCACGTCGGCGGGGATGGGCTCGTCCGTCTCGACGTGCCGCGCGTAGCCCTCGACGATGCCGGGCCACAGCATCCACATCTCGTTGACCTGGCTGGGGAACTCGACGAAGTCGCGCGGCACGTTCGTGCCCGCGACGCTCGGGTAGCCGACGATCGCGAACAGCCCGTGGAGGGCGTGGCCGAACTCGTGGAAGAGCGTGTTCGTCTCGTCGAACGTGAGCAGCGCGGGGGAGCCGGCGGGAGGCTTGGGCACGTTGAGGTTGTTCATGACGACCGTCGGCTGGTCGAGCAGGCGGTTCTGCGAGATGAGCGGGTTCATCCACGCGCCGCCGCGCTTCGAGTCGCGCGTGTAGAGGTCGAGCAGGTACAGGCCGACCTCGCTGCCGTCGGCGTCGTGCACCTCGAAGACGCGCACGTCCGGGTGGTAGCCGTGCAGGTCGTCGCGCTCGGTGAACGTCACGCCGTAGATCTGCGTCGCAGCCGCGAAGACGCCGTCCTGCAGCACCCGCTCGGCGGCGAAGTACGGCTTGAGCGCCTGCGTGTCGACGTCGTAGCGGGCGGTGCGCAGCCGCTCGGTCCAGAACGCCCAGTCCCATGCGGCGAGCTCGTAGCCCTCGCCGGCCTCGTCGACGAGCGCCTGCAGGTCGGCAGCCTCGGCCGCCGCGTTGCGGGCCGCAGCGGGGGCGAGCCGCGACAGCATGGCGTCGACCGCCTCCGGGGTCTTCGCCGTCGCGTCGGCCGTCACGACGTGCGCGTGCGTCGGGAAGCCGAGCAGCGCGGCACGCTCGGCACGCAGCGCGACGATCTCGAGGATGACGGCGCGGTTGTCGTTCGCGTTGCCGCGCGTGCCGCGCGCGAGCGACGCCTCCATGACCCGCTGGCGCAGCGCGCGATTCGTGAGCTGCGCGAGCCACGGGTGGCCGGAGAACAGCGGGAGGGTGATGAGGTGCTTGCCGTCGAGGCCGCGGTCGCTCGCCGCCTGCGCCGCCGACGCGATGTCGCTCGCGGAGAGCCCGTCGAGCTCCTCGGCCGTGTCGACGATGACGGCGAGGTCGTTCGTGTCGGCCTGCAGCTGCTGGTCGAACGTCGTGGTGAGCGTCGCGAGGCGCTGGTTCAGCGCCTTGAGCCTCGTCGTGCTCGCCTCGTCGAGCGCAGCGCCCGCGAGGGTCATGCGCAGGTGCCACTGCTCGACGACCCACGTCTGCTCCGGCGTCCACGACGCGTCCGGGTGCTCGTGCAGGTGCGCGATGCGCGCGTAGAGCGCGGGGTCGAGCTCGATGGCGTCGGAGTGCGCTGCCCAGCGAGGCGCGATCTCGGCCTCGAGCTCGTCGAGGAACGGCGTGGTGTCCGACGACGACAGCGCGAAGAACACGTGCCCGACGCGGCTCAGGATGCCGCCGGACGCCTCGAGCGGGGCGATGGTGTCGTCGAAGGTGGGCGTGCCAGGCTGCGCCGTGATCGCCGTGATCGCCGCGATCTCCTCGAGCTGCTGCGCGAACCCCGCGTCGAACGCCGGCCGGTAGTGCTCGTCGCGGATGTCCGCGAACGGCGGCAGCTGGTAGGGCAGGGGAGAGGGCTCGAGGAAGGGGTTCTGCATGGCAGCCAGCCTAGGTGCGCGGCGATGCGCGGCCTGGCTAGGCTCATCGTCGTGTCGAACGCCGTCTACAGCCACGGGCACCACGAGTCCGTGACGCGTGCGCACGCGGCGCGCACCGTCGAGAACTCCGCCGCGTACCTCGTGCCGCACCTCGAGCGAGGGCAGCGCATCCTCGACGTGGGCTGCGGACCCGGCTCGATCACGATCGACTTCGCGCGACGCGTCGGCGACGGCGAGGTCGTCGGCATCGACGCGAGCGCGGAGGTCGTCGCCCAGGCCCGGGCGCTCGCGGCGTCGTCGGGCGTGGCCAACGTGCGCTTCGAGGTCGGCGATGCGTACGCGATCGACGCGGCCGACGACGCCTTCGACGTCGTGCACGCCCATCAGGTGCTGCAGCATCTCGGCGACCCCGTCGCTGCGCTCGTGGAGTGGCGGCGCGTCTCGCGCGGCGTCGTGGCGGCGCGCGACGTCGTCTACTCGGCCACGGCCATCCACCCTGCCTCGCCAGGGCTGCTGGCGTGGCGCCGCATCGTCGTCGCGTTGCAGGACGCCAACGGCGGCGAGGCGGATGCGGGCTCGCATCTCAAGGCGTGGGCGCGCGCGGCGGGCTTCGCCGAGATCGCGACCGACGTCGAGACGTGGTGCTTCGAGTCCGACGGCGCGCGTGCGTGGTGGGGGCACCAGTGGGCCGAGCGGGCGATCGCGTCGAGCTTCTCGACGGGCACCGAGGCGCACGGCCTCGCGACCCACGCGGATCGCGAGGCGATCGCGGCCGCGTGGAACGACTGGGCAGCGGATCCCGACGGGTGGATGTCGATGATCCACGGCTGGATCGTCGCGCGCGCCTGACGATCCCGCGCGCCTCGCGTGCGCACGTGCCCGGCGACGCCTCGGGTCAGTCGCGCTCGACGAGCACGCCGTCGCCGGCGAGCGTGATGCGCGTGCCGTCGTCGCACTCGACGATGGGAGCGCCCTCGAGGTAGGTGAGCGTCCACCCCCAGCCGGAGGTGTCGGCGCCGAGGTCGACGAGCGCACGCTCCTCGGCACCGATCGCCTCGCGCACGACCGGCGGCAGCGATGCGGGTGCGTCGCCGCCGACCGGCCAGCGCGAGCCGATGTTCACGACGTCGATCCGCTCTCGGGTGCGAGCTCGATCGAGCGCACCTCGAGCGCGTCGCCCGCGACGAGCTCGAGCCGCTCGATGCGGCCGACGTCGGCGAGGTCGCGCGCAGCCTGCTCGAGCAGGCCGAGCTGCGACGACGGCGCCGCGAGCACCGCGTGCGTCACGGGGGTGCGCTGGCTGGCCTTCGCATCCGACTTCGCGCGGCGGATGCCGATGAGGGCCTCGGAGACGGCGGGCAGCAGGCCCGTCGTGCCCGCGCTCGTCGGCAGGTCGTGGCGCGTCGGCCATGCAGCGGTGTGGATCGAGTCGTCGTGCGTCCACGACCACACCTCCTCCGTCGCGAACGGCAGCACGGGGGCGAGCAGTCGCAGCAGCACGTCGATCGCGGCGTGCAGCGCACCGATCGCCGACGCACGGCCGATCTCGTCGCCCTGGTACGCGCGCTGCTTCACGACCTCGAGGTAGTCGTCGCAGAACGTCCAGAAGAACGTCTCGGTGAGCTCGAGCGCCCGCGCGTGGTCGTAGCGCTCGAGCGCCGCCGTCGCCTGGTCGACGACCTGCCCGAGCTCGGCGAGCATGTCGATGTCGATCGGGTTCGCGATCTCGCCGGCCTCGCCCTCCATCTGGTAGACGAAGCGCGCCGCGTTGAGCACCTTCATCGCCAGGCGGCGGCCGATCTTGATCATCTTCGGGTTCTGCGGGTCGAGGGTCGCGTCGACGCCGAGGCGAGACGACAGCGCCCAGTAGCGCACGCCGTCGGCGCCGTGCTCCTCGAGCATGCCGAGCGGCGTGACGACGTTGCCCTTCGACTTCGACATCTTCTTGCGATCGGGGTCGAGGATCCACCCCGAGATCGCCGTGTGACGCCACGGCGCCCTGCCACCCTCGAACAGCGCGCGCAGCGCGGTCGAGAACAGCCAGGTGCGGATGATGTCCTGCCCCTGCGGGCGCAGGTCGAACGGCGCGACGAGGTCCCAGAGCTCGTCGTCGACGCCGCCCCAGCCGCCCGCGAGCTGCGGCGTCAGCGACGACGTCGCCCACGTGTCCATGATGTCGACCTCGCCGACGAAGCCGCCTGCCTGGCCGCGCTGCGAGGCGTCGAACCCGTCGGGCACGTCGGTCGAGGGGTCGACGGGCAGCTGCGAGGGATTCGGCAGCAGCACGTCGTCGAAGCGCGTCTCGCCGTCCTCGCCGACGCGGTACCAGACAGGGATGGGCACGCCGAAGAAGCGCTGGCGCGAGATGAGCCAGTCGCCCGCGAGTCC
The DNA here is from genome assembly GCF_979255995.1 of Agrococcus sp. AC640b. Classification (NCBI taxonomy): domain Bacteria; kingdom Bacillati; phylum Actinomycetota; class Actinomycetes; order Micrococcales; family Microbacteriaceae; genus Agrococcus; species Agrococcus sp. AC640b. The sequence goes on along the minus strand of NZ_CEEDMM010000004.1, from coordinate 112,552 downwards.
CTGCACCCAGTTCTCGAAGCGCACGCGCATGTGGTCGGGGTGCCACTCGATGCCGCGGCCGAGCTCGAGCAGCCGCTCGCGCAGCTCGGCGTCGCGGCCGCCGTTGCGGATGTACCACTGGCGGGTCGTGACGATCTCGAGCGGCTTGTCGCCCTTCTCGTAGAACTTCACGGGATGCGTGATGCGGCGCGGCTCGCCCACGGTCCGGCCGGCGGCGGCGAGGGCGGCGACGAGCGTCTCCTTCGCGGTGAACACCGTCTTGCCTGCGAGCTCGGCGTAGAGCGCGAGCCCCGCCTCGGACTCGATCGCGGCGGGCGCGTCCGGCAGGAATCGGCCGTCGAAGCCGATGACGGCGCGCGCGGGCAGATCGAGCTCGCGCCACCAGACGACGTCGGTCATGTCACCGAACGTGCACACCATCGCCACGCCCGTGCCCTTGTCGGGCTGCGCGAGGTGGTGCGCGACGAAGGGCACCTCGACGTCGAAGATCGGCGTGCGCACCGTGGTGCCGAACAGGTGCTGGTAGCGCTCGTCGTCGGGGTGCGCGACGACGGCGACGCACGCCGGCAGCAGCTCGGGCCGCGTCGTGTCGATGCGCAGGTCGCCGTCGCCGCTCGTGAACAGCAGCGTGTGGAACGTGCCCGGCTGCTCGCGGTCCTCGAGCTCGGCCTGCGCGACGGCGGAGCGGAACGTCACGTCCCACAGCGTCGGGGCGTCCGACTGGTACGCCTCGCCGCGCTCGAGGTTGCGCAGGAACGCGCGCTGGCTCGTGGCGCGGGCGTGGTCCGAGATCGTGCGGTACGTCTGCGACCAGTCGACCGACAGGCCGAGCGTGCGCCACAGCTCCTCGAACTTGCGCTCGTCCTCCTCGGTGAGGCGCTCGCACAGCTCGATGAAGTTCTGCCGCGACACCGGCACCTGCTGGGCCTTCGCCGGCGCGTCGCCGTCGAACGGCGGCGTGAACTCGGCGTCGTACGCGAGCGTCGGGTCGACGCGCACGCCGTAGTAGTTCTGCACGCGACGCTCGGTGGGCAGGCCGTTGTCGTCCCAGCCCATCGGGTAGAAGACGGTGCGGCCGCGCATGCGCTGGAAGCGCGCGATGACGTCGGTGTGGGAGTACGAGAAGACGTGCCCGACGTGGAGCGATCCGGAGGCGGTAGGCGGCGGCGTGTCGATCGAGTAGATCGTGTCGCGGCTCTGGCCCGTGCGGTCGAACCGGTACGTGCCCTCCTGCTCCCAGCGGGCGTCCCACTTGGTCTCGAGTCCCTCGAGGGCGGGCTTCTCCGGCATGGCGCTCATGGCGTCCCCTTCTCGCTCTGCGCGGCATCGTGTCCGTGGATGCCTGGTTGTGCGCTCGAGTCTATCGAGCCGCCATGGATGTCCCGGCCGCGTCGCTCGGGCGCGTCGCGGAGCGGATCAGTCGTCGGTCGCGTCTGGCGCGGGCTTCGTGGTCGGGTAGCGCCGCTCGCGGCTGGGCTTCACGAGCATCAGGAACGCGAGCACGAGCGCGCCGATCGACAGCATGAGCAGGATGTCGCGCGCGAGCATGTGCGTCATCGTGATGCCGACGAGCCCCAGCACGGCGGCGACGGCCACGAGGATCCACGTTGCCATGGGGATGCGGCGCATGCTCCGAGCGTAGCCGCGCGCTGCAGCGTCGAGCCGCGGGCGCGTCGAGATCAGGGCGCGAGCGGCAGTGCGAGCACGCGGCGGCCCGCGTCGACGTCGCCGCCCCACCGCAGACGGGGATCGTCGGCTGGGATGCGGTGCCACAGCGCCAGCGCGAGCGCATCGGGGTCGGCCTCGAGCGTCGCGTCGGCGCGGCGCCCGAGCAGCCAGGACATGCCGTCGCTGCGCAGCGCGAGGCCCCCGTCGGGCTCGACGACGCGGCCGAGCCGCAGCTGCCTGGGCCACATGGTGCCGACGATCTCGTCGACCCCGTCGGCGGCGAGGGTCGGCTCGAGCGCGGGAGCGTCGCCGAGCGCCGCGCTCGCGTCCCACGCGTGGATCGCGTGCTCGTGCGCCTGCCTGCGGATCCAGAACCCGACGGTGCGCGGCGGCGCCATCGTCCAGGCAGGCGTCGCGGCGTCGACGGCGAGCGCCTCGAGCAGCTGCTGCGCCGAGTCGGCGAGCCATGCCGCGAGGTCGTCGTCCGCGGGGGCGGCATGGCTCCTGGCATCGCCGTCCCCGTCGGCGAGCGCGTGCAGCACCCATCGCTCGATCGCTCCGACGTGGGCGACGAGGTCGCGCAGGCGCCAGCCGGGGCAGGAGGGCACGACGGCGTCCCACGCAGTCTCGGCGTCGGCGCGGCGCGCGAGCGCGACCGTCGCGCGCACCTCCCGGGCGAGGTGGGCGCGCAGCACGTGCGCGTCGAGCGGGGTCACCACGGTCCGATCGTGCCATGCGCGGCCGCGGGCCGCGAGACCGCGATCACGCGACGTCGCGGCCCGCGCGCGTCCTACGCGCTGACGGACTCCCGCACGGGTTCCGCCTGCGCGGCGTCCGCATCCTCGTCGCCGAGCCTGCGCATGCGCTGCGCGGCGAGGGCGCCGACGAGCGTGAGGGCCGACAGCGTCGCGAGCACGATGCCCGGGTGCCACCAGGCGCCGCCGGTGACGACGCCGAGCTCGGCGGTGAGGTACGGGATGAAGCCCGAGACGACCGCGGCGATCGCGTACGCGACCGACAGCGCCGAGTACGCGTGCCTGCCGCGGAAGAGCTCCTGCATCGTGCCGCCGAGCGCCGCCCACGACGCCGTCGGCAGGATGCCACCCACGACCATGAGCACCACGAGCACCGTGAAGGTCGCCGAGCCCAGCAGCCAGTAGATGGGGAAGGCGATGAGCAGCGTGCCGACGGCGCCGATCGCGACGACCTTCGCCGATCCGATGCGCGTCGCGAGCCACCCGAAGGTCGGCACGGTCACGAGCTGCAGGAGCCCGCCGATCGTCGCGGCCGCGAGCAGCTGCATCTCGTCGAAGCCGAGCTGCGCGACGCCGTAGCCCATCGTGTACGTGTTCATGAGCGAGTAGGAGCCGATGCCGAGCAGCGCGACGAGGATCGCGACGCCGAACGCCGCGGGCTGCGAGCGGATCGCCTCGACCACGGGCATGCGCACGCGCTGCCCCTTCGAGGCCAGCTCGCGGAACACGGGCGTCTCGTCGATCGACCACCGCAGGTAGAGCGAGACGGCGATGAGGGGGATCGCGAGCAGGAACGGCACGCGCCAGCCCCACGCGACCATCGCCTCCGGGCCGATGCCGAAGAACGTCAGCAGCATGAGGCCGCCGGCGGCGACGGAGCCGATGGGGGAGCCCAGCTGCGGCAGCGACGCGAAGAACGGTCGCGTGCGCGCGTCGGCGTGCTCGGTGGCGAGCAGCACGGCGCCGCCCCACTCGCCGCCGAGCGAGAGGCCCTGGGCGATGCGCAGGACGACGAGCGCGACGGCGCCGAAGGCGACCCAGCCCTCGCCGGTGGGCAGGAGGCCGACGAGGCCCGTCGCGACGCCCATGAGCGTGATGGTGATGAGCAGGGTGCGGCGACGGCCGATGCGGTCGCCGAGGTGGCCGAAGACCACGGCGCCGATCGGTCGCACGACGAAGGCGATGCCGATGGTCGCGAACGATGCGAGCAGACCGCCGCTCGTGCCGAGCGAGTCGAAGAAGAACGGCGCCGCGAAGAACGCGGCGAAGTACGAGTAGGCGTAGAAGTCGTACGACTCGAGCGCGGTCCCGACGGTCGCGGCTGCGGCGACGCGTCGGGGGCTCGAGGTGCGCGAGGTGCTGCTCACGGATGCTCCAGGAATCATGGACGGAGTCCAGGAACGGCCTGGTCCTCGGCATACTGTAGTCCCATGGCACCAGGCGTCCGCGGCAGACCCCGTTCCACGTCGGTCTCGGACCTCGAGGAGGCCGCCGTGGAGCTGTTCCTCGAGCAGGGCTACGAGTCGACGTCGATCGACGACATCGCGCGCAGGGCCGGCATCTCGCGCAGCGCGTTCTTCGGCTACGTCGGTGCGAAGTCCGACCTGCTGTGGCACGACGTCGACCAGGTGCTTGGCCGCGTGCGGCTCGTCGACGGCATGGATCGCAGCGGCGTCGCCGGTGCGATCGCGGTCGCGCTGGAGCCCTGGGGCGACCGGGTGCCGTGGATGCTGCGCGAGACCGCGATCATGGGCACCGACGTCGTGCTGCGGCAGTCGGCGATCGAGCGCCTCGAGCCGCTCGTGGCGGATGCGGAGCGCGCGCTGCGCGCCATCGAGGGCAGGGCGGCGCTGCACGTCGCCGCCGCGCTCGTCACCGCCGCGGCCACCGCGGTGGTGGAGTGGAGTCGCGCCGGCAGGGCTCGCGGCGGCGCCGACGAGGCCGTGCGCTCGGCGGCGCAGGCGATCGGGTGACGATGGCGGCCCGACCGCTCACACGTCGAGCGCGCGGAAGAGCGCGTCGTGCAGCGGCGAGGCCGGGTAGGGCTCGCCGTCGATCGCGACGATCGCCGCGGCGAGCCTGCCGGAGGAGATGAGCCAGCCGCCTCGGGCGCGGGCGAGGTCGTCGCGCGTGAGCGGCGCATGCCGCACCACGAGCCCGTTGGCGGGTGCGGCACGCTCGAGCTGCTCGAGCGTGACGGACGCGAGGATGCCGTCCTGCTCGGGCGTGCGCAGCTCGCCGTCGACGTCGAGCACGAGCGTCGACGTGGGGCCCTCGAGCAGCCTGCCCGACGGCGCGACGAAGAGCACGTCGTCGGCATCGTGCTGCTGCGCGTATCGCTTGGCCGCCATGTTGATCGAGTACGACAGGCTCTTCGCGCCCGGCAGCAGCCACGGCATCGTGGCGATGGCCTCGCCGTCGAAGACGCGGTCGAGCAGCAGCACGCGGACGCCGGATGCCCGCTCCGCGACGACCGATGCCGACAGCGCCTGCAGCAGCACGTACGCCGTGGGCTCCGCACCACCACCGCCCTCCGGTCCGCGGGTGAGCACGAGGCGCGCGACGGCCTCGGGCTGCGCCTCCCAGTCCCATGCGGCGACGAGCGCGTCGATGGCGCGCCGGTAGCCTGCGCGGTCGGGCTCCGGCAGGGCGAGGATCGCGGCGGAGCGCGCGAGCCGGTCGAGGTGCGCCTCGGTGTCGCGCAGCACGCCGCGGCGCACGAGGGTTGCGTCGAAGACGCCGTCGCCGCGCACGACGCCGAGGTCGTCGGCTCGGATCACGGGGGTCGCGACGTCGACGATCGAGCCGTCGAGCATCGCGAGCAGGGGAGCGGTCATGCTCCTCAGGCTACGACTCCAGCGGTCACTGGGCCGCGCAGTACTCCTGCAAGGCGAGCACGGCGGGCTCGACGTCGGTCGCCGCCTGCTGGAGCGCGTCGACGGCGCCCTGGGTGTCGCCCTGCGAGATGGCGGCCTGCGCCTCCTCGACCGCCGTGGTCGCCACGCTCGTGATGGCGTCGACGTGGCCGGCGAGCTCGGGATCGGTCACCTGGTCGCCCAGCGTCGTGACGCGGTCGACGATGCCGGGCACGGCGGCGAGGGCACCGAGCGGGTCGGTGCTGAACCGCGTCGCGAGGGACGAGACGTCGGCGGTGAGCTGCTGCGCCTCGGCGAGCACCTGGTCGCATTGCGACGCGGTCGAGGCCTCTGCGGTCGGCGTGGGCGACGGCGACGCGTCGGGCTGCCCTCCCGAGCATGCGGTGAGCATCGCGATCGCCGCGAGGGCGAGGGGGAGTCCGGTGCGGATGCGCATGGTCGCCAGGATATGCGGCGTTCCCATGGTGCGCCTGTGTCCGGCCCCTCCGCATCGCTCGTGGCGACGTCCGCCGCCAGCGAGCGCGGGCGGCACCGAGACGGCGTACGATGGAGGCACAGACGTCGATCCGGCCATCACCGGGGAGTCCTCGGCAGAACGGCCGCCGAACCGTCAGGTGCGGAGGCCAAGTAGATCCGAGCGGGTCCGGCCCGTCATCGCCGACGAACGAGCGGCAGGCCCTTCGGGGACTGCAAGCCGGGTGGTACCGCGCGAGAGCGTCCCGGCTCCGAGAGCAGCAGCTACAAGGAGCACAGGTGGACGCGCAGCGTTACCCCAGGCACGGCGGCACCGTCGTGCCCAACCCCTCGTTCCCCGCCATCGAGGAGGGCATCCTCGCGTTCTGGAAGGGCGACGACACCTTCCAGGCGTCGATCGACGCCCGCGACGGCTGCGACGAGTGGGTCTTCTACGACGGCCCGCCGTTCGCGAACGGCCTGCCGCACTACGGCCACCTCCTCACCGGCTACGCCAAGGACGTCTTCCCGCGCTTCCAGACGATGCGCGGCAAGCAGGTGCAGCGCCGCTTCGGATGGGACACGCACGGCCTGCCGGCCGAGCTCGAGGCGATGAAGCAGCTCGGCATCACCGAGAAGGCGCAGATCGAGGCGATGGGCGTCGACGTCTTCAACGCGAAGGCGCGCGAGTCGGTGCTCGAGTACACGCGCGAGTGGCAGGACTACGTCACGCGCCAGGCGCGCTGGGTCGACTTCGAGCACGACTACAAGACGCTCGACGTCGGATACATGGAGAGCGTCATCTGGGCGTTCTCCGAGCTGCATCGCAAGGGCCTCGCATACGAGGGCTACCGGGTGCTGCCGTACTGCTGGCGCGACGAGACGCCGCTGTCGGCGCACGAGCTGCGCATGGACGACGACGTCTACCAGGAGCGCCAGGACCCGTCGGTGACGGTGACGTTCCCGCTCGTCGGCGATGCGGCGGAGGCCGTGGGCCTCGCGGGCGTGCGCATGCTGGCGTGGACGACGACGCCGTGGACCCTGCCGACGAACCTGGCGCTCGCGGTCGGCCCCGAGATCCCGTACGTCGTCGTCGCAGCGGGACCGGCGGGCGCTGCGGACGGCGGCGTCGCAGGCGAGACGCGCTACCTGCTCGCCGCAGACACCGTCGCCGCCCACGCCAAGGTGCTCGGCTACGACGAGGGCGCCCCCGAGGTGCTCGCGACGCACGCGGGCGCCGACCTCGCGCAGCTCGCGTACGTGCGGCTCTTCGACGACTTCGCCGACGCCGACGAGTGGGGGACGGGCGCCGCATGGCACGTGCTCGTCGACGACTACGTCGCGACCGGCGAGGGCACGGGCATCGTGCATCAGGCGCCCGCGTACGGCGAGGACGACCAGCGCGTCGCGACCGCAGCCGGCATCCCGACGATCCTGTCGGTCGACGACGGGGGTCGCTTCCTGCAGCTGTTCGCAGGCGGGGAGCTCGCCGCCATCGCAGGCGTGCAGGTCTTCGAGGCCAACCGCACGATCATCCGGGCGCTGCAGGCGAAGGGCAGGCTGCTGCGCGAGGCGTCGTACCTGCACCCGTACCCGCACTGCTGGCGCTGCCGCAACCCGCTCATCTACAAGGCGGTGTCGAGCTGGTTCGTGCGCGTCACCCAGATCAAGGACGACCTGCTCGCCGCGAACGAGGGCATCAACTGGGTGCCCGAGAACGTCAAGCACGGCCAGTTCGGCAAGTGGCTCGAGGGCGCACGCGACTGGTCGATCAGCCGCAACCGGTACTGGGGCAGCCCGATCCCGGTGTGGAAGAGCGACGACCCGAACCACCCGCGCGTCGACGTGTACGGCTCGCTCGACGAGCTCGAGCGCGACTTCGGCGTGCGTCCCACCGACCTGCACAGGCCGTACATCGACGAGCTCACGAGGCCGAACCCCGACGACCCCACCGGCCGCTCGACGATGCGACGCATCCCGGACGTGCTCGACGTCTGGTTCGACTCCGGCTCGATGCCGTTCGCCCAGGTGCACTACCCCTTCGAGCAGCAGGAGTGGTTCGACACCCACAGCCCGGCCGACTACATCGTCGAGTACATCGGGCAGACGCGCGGCTGGTTCTACGTGCTGCACGTGCTGTCGGTGGCCCTGTTCGGTCGCGCCGCGTTCCGCAACGTCATCAGCCACGGCATCATCCTCGGCGACGACGGCTTCAAGGCGTCGAAGTCGAGGCGCAACTACCCCGACGTCAACGAGTCGTTCGACGCGTACGGGTCGGACGCCGTCCGATGGAACCTGCTGCAGGGCTCGATCCTGCGCGGCGGCAACTTCGTCGTCGCCGAGGAGGGCATCCGCGAGGCGCTGCGGCAGTTCCACCTGCCGTTGTGGTCGACGTGGTACTTCCTGTCGACGTACGCGAACCGCGCACGCGGCGGGCGGCCGTACGTCGCGACGCCGCGCGCCGACTCGACCGACGTGCTCGACCGCTACATCCTCGCGAAGCTGCGCGAGACCGTGACGGCCGTGACGGCGGCGATGGATGCGCTGGATGCGACCGGGGCGACCGTCGCGCTGCGCGACTTCACCGACACCCTCACCAACTGGTACGTGCGTCGCTCGCGCGACCGCTTCTGGGCTGGCGTGGGCGAGGACGGCTCGGGCACGGAGGCGTTCGACACGCTCGCGCTCGTCCTCGAGACCGTCGCGACGATCGCGGCGCCACTGGCGCCGCTCGTGACGGAGGAGATCTGGCGCGGACTCACCGGCGGCCGATCCGTGCACCTGCTCGACTGGCCGGACCCCTCCGCGCTGCCTGCCGACGACGCGCTCGTGGCGCAGATGGACGAGGTGCGCGCCGTCGTGAACGCGTTGCACGGCCTGCGCAAGCGCGACGGCAACCGCGTGCGCCAGCCGCTGCGGGAGGCGACGATCACGAGCCGCGTCGACCTGACGCCGTTCGCCGAGCTCATCGCCGACGAGGTCAACGTCAAGCACGTCGTCGTCGTGCCCGTCGCGGCCGGCGAGGGACTGCCAGGGCTCGTGCAGTCGGCGCAGATCGTCTCCAAGGTCGCAGCCCCGCGACTCAAGGGCGACTTCCGGCGTGTCTTCGAGGCGATCCGTCGCGGCGAGTGGCAGCTCGACGGCGACCGCCTCGTCGTCGACGGCACGGCGCTCGAGCCCGGCGAGTTCACGTTGCTCGACGAGCCGGCCGAGTCGCGCTACGACGGCGCGAGCACGGCGCTGCTCGCCGACACGTTCGTCGAGCTCGACCCGGTGGCGACCGACGCCCTGCGCGCAGAGGGCCTCGCACGCGACGCCGTGCGCGCCATCCAGGACGCGCGCAAGCAGGCGGGGCTCGACGTCTCCGACCGCATCGCGCTCGTGCTGGGCTCCGACGCGCACGGCGCGGCGGCGCTCGAGGCGCACCGCGACCTCGTCGCGCGCGAGACGCTCGCGACGACCCTCACGATCGAGCGCGTCGACGACAGCGCAGGCGAGGCCGCGGACGCGGTCGACGTGCGCGTCGGCGACGGCTCGCCGCTCACGATCCGACTGGAGCGCGCATGACCGACAGCAACGACCCCACCGGGCAGGGCCCAGGCGCCCAGCACCCGGACCCCAGCCGCCGCGACCCGAACGATCCGGAGGCGGTCGCTCGCAACGCCGATGGCGACGCGCTCAACGCGTGGGACGAGGCGTACGAGGAGGAGGTCGACGCCGACGGCGACGGCCTCGACCTCGAGGCGCTCGAGGCCGACGGCGCCGCGCGCGTGGCGCTGCCGGATCCCTCCGACCCCGACGACGACGTCGACGAGGACGACGTCGACGCCCTGATCCTCGACTCCCTCGAGGACCGCGAGGCCGCCGACGCCGCGTACGCGCAGCTGCTGGAGCGCGCAGGCGAGACGGCCGTCGAGCCGCGCCTGGCGGCCACGGCGCGCGCCGTGGAGCTGCTGGGCGACCCGCAGCGCTCCTACGGCGTCGTGCACGTCACCGGCACGAACGGCAAGGGATCGACGGCGCGCATCGCCGAGAGCCTCCTGCGCGCCCACGGGCTGCGCACGGGCCTGCTCACGAGCCCGCACCTCGTGCGCGTCACCGAGCGCATCCTCGTCGACGGCGCCCCGGTGTCGGATGCGATCTTCGCGCGCGTGTGGGAGGAGATCTCGCCGTTCCTCGACCTCGTCGACGGCGAGCTCGTCGCCCGGGGCGAGCGTCGCATGACGTTCTTCGAGGCCATCACGGTGCTCGCGTACGCGATCTTCGCCGACGCGCCCGTGGAGGTCGCGGTCGTGGAGGTCGGCATGGGCGGCACGTGGGACTCCACGAACGTCGCGGACGGCGACGTCGCGGTGCTCACGCCCATCGCGCTCGATCACACGAACCGGCTCGGCACGACCGTCGAGGCGATCGCACGCGAGAAGGCGGGGATCGTCAAGCCGAACGCGATCGTCGTGACCGCAGAGCAGGATCCGGCGGCCCTCGCGGTCGTCGAGGAGCGCGCGGCCGAGGTCGGCGCAGCCCGCGTGCTGCTCGAGGGGCGCGACTTCGAGCGTGAGAGCACGCTCGCCGTCGGCGGTCAGCTGCTGACGGTGCGCGGCCTCGCGGCTGCCTACGAGGACCAGCCGCTGCCGCTGCTGGGGAGGCATCAGGGGCAGAACGCGGCCCTCGCGATCGTCGCGGTCGAGGCGTTCCTCGGCGGCGGCACGCGCCCCATCGAGCAGGAGGTGCTCTCCGCGGCGCTCGCGGGCGTCACCTCGCCCGGCCGTCTCGAGGTCGTCGGCACCGACCCGTCGGTGGTCGTCGACGCCGCGCACAACCCGCACGGCGCGCAGTCGCTCGCGACCGCGCTGCAGGAGGTGTTCGCGTTCGAGCACGTGCAGCTCGTGCTCGGCATGGTCGATGGCAAGGACGCCGCAGGCGTGCTGCGCATCCTCGAGCCGCACGTCGAGGAGGTCGTCGTCACGCAGTCCGACTCGGAGCGCGCCATGCCGGTCGACGACCTCGCACGCGTCGCCGTCGAGGTGCTGGGCGCCGAGCGCGTCACGGTCGAGCCCGTGCTCGAGCGCGCCGTCGAGGTCGCGCGCGAGCAGGCGGAGGATCGTGGCGGCGCCGTCGTCGTCACGGGATCGATCACGCTGCTGGGCGCGGTGCAGGCGAAGGCGGTCGCCGAGCGTTGGATGCGCAGGTGAGCGCCGCGCCGCGCCGCGAGCGGGGACTGCTCGAGAAGCTGCTCACGATCGTGCACGGCCTCGAGGTCGTCGCGCTCGCGTTCGGTGCGCTCGCCGTCTGGGGCGTGACGCGCGACTGGCCGGCGCCCGCCGCGTTCGGCGCCGTCGCCGTCGTGCTCATCCTGAGCCTCAAGCTGCTGCGCCTCTCGTGGGGGTGGGTGGCGAGCCTCGCCGCGCAGGTGCTCTTCGCGAGCCTCGCGTTCATCGAGCCCGTCATGATCGGCGTCGCCCTGGCGTTCATCGCGATGTGGATATATTGCTTCGTGCGCGCTCGCCAGATCGGGCGTGCGCAGTGACCTTGGGAAGGGACCCGATGCAGCACACCCTCGTCCTCGTGAAGCCCGACGGCGTCGCCCGCGGGCTGACCGGCCAGATCCTCAGCCGGATCGAGGCGAAGGGCTACGTCATCGAGGACCTCCGCCTCGTGCACGCCGAGCGTGCGCTGCTCGAGGAGCACTACGCGGAGCACCAGGGCAAGCCGTTCTTCGAGCCGCTCGTGGAGTTCATGCTCTCCGGCCCGACGGTGGCGGTGCGCCTCGCCGGCGATCGCGTCATCGAGGGCTTCCGCTCGCTCGCGGGCACGACCGACCCCACGACGGCTGCGCCGGGCACGATCCGCGGCGACCTCGGTCGCGACTGGGGCCTGAAGGTGCAGCAGAACCTCGTGCACGGCTCGGACTCCGAGGAGTCGGCGGCGCGCGAGCTCGCGCTCTGGTTCGCCTGACGGCTCCGCGCTCGACGCGCACCGCGACGAACGCCCCGGGCATCGAGCCCGGGCGTTCGTGCGTGGTGGGATCGTGCGTGGCGCCGCGGGTCAGGCGTCCGTCCCGGCGCCCGCGAGCGATGCGTGGCGCGATGCGGCGAACGCGTCGAGGAGCCGCTCGGTGTCGGCGAGCTGCTCGTTCCACACCGCGCGCACGATGTCGATGCGGTCGTCCGCCTGCTGCAGCGACTCGAGGTAGGCGCCGACGCCGGCGCAGCCCGTCGGATCCTGCTCGTCCAGGGCGATCATGCGCAGCACGACCTTCGACTGCACGCCGTAGACGGGGATCTGCGGCCCGCGCGGCGCCGACAGCCCGACGTAGTACAGCCGCTCCAGCCCCTTCGGCACGATGCCGGCGGCGGTGCGCAGCGGCACGCCGTGGCTGCGCGGCACGAGCGCGTCGTCGAGGAAGGGCAGCGATGCGTGGAAGCCCGTCGCCCACAGGATGGTGTCGTAGACGCGCTCGGTCCCGTCGGCGAAGCGCACCGTGCGTCCCTCGATCGCGTCGATGCCGGGCACGACCCGCACGCGTCCGTGCTGGATCCAGTAGGGCAGCAGCGAGTTCACGACGGTGCGGCCCTCGGCGAGCGTGCGATGCCGTGGCGTCGGCAGGCCGTAGTCGCTCGGCTCGCCGATCGAGACGCGCGCGAGGAGGCGTGCGATGAGGTCCTGCTCCACGGCCGAGAACTCGCCCATCCACGCCACCTCCTGCCTGGGCACGCCGAAGTACGCCTTCGGCTGGAAGAACGTGCCCTCGCGCACGACGATGTCGACGTCGTAGCGGTGCTGCGCCGCGTCGACGGCGAGGTCGCAGCCGGAGTTGCCCGCACCCACCACGAGCACGCGGTCGCCGACGATGTCGTCGGTGCTGCGGTAGGAGCCCGAGTGCAGCTGCGTGCCCGTGAAGGCGTCGGCGATCGCGGGACGGCGCTGATCCCAGAGGTGCCCGTTGGCCACCACGACGCCGTCGTACGTCAGGCGCTCGCCGTCGTCGAGGGTCACGGTCCAGCCGGCCGAGCCGACGCGGCCGTCGGTCGCGAGGGGCTCGACGGCGACCACGGTCGTGCCGAACCGGACCTGGTCGAGCAGCCCGCGATGCTCGGCGAAGGCGACGAGGTAGTCGCGCACCTGGTCGCGGCGAGGGAACGGCGGGTAGTGCTTGGGCATCGGGAAGCCCTCGAACCCCGTCATGTCGCGCGACGTGATGAGGTGCAGCGCCTCGTAGTCGGTGTGCCAGTGCCCACCGACGCGGTCGGTGCGCTCGAAGCAGTCGACGTCGTGCCCCGCCGTGCGGAGCGCGTCGAACGCGGAGATGCCGGCAGCGCCGGCGCCGATGACGGCGTACCTGGTCATGCTGTGGGGGTCCCTTCGGTGGTGGATGCTGCCACGCGGGCGTCGAGCAGCGCTGCGACCTGCCGCAGACGGTCCGCTCGTCGGCCCATCGGTCGCACGAGGCCGCGCGGCGTGGGCGCGATGCCGGCGGCTGCGAGGTCCATGAGGTGGATGGCGTGCTCGAGCGCGATGCGGTTGCAGTCGAGCACGGGCACGTCGGGGTGGCCGAGCACGGCGCGGTAGCCGTGCGCGGAGAACAGGGGTGCGAGGTAGCCGCAGCCGACGACGATCGCGTCGGCGCCGTCGTCGACCGCGCCCCGCGCGACGCGGTCGAAGCGATCGACGAGCGATGCGGGGTCGGCGATGGCGCGCACGACGTCGTCGTGCGTCGACTCGGGGTCGTAGGCGCGCACGGGCGCGTGCTGCAGGAATCCGCTCGCGCCGGACGCGACGAGGTCATCGGTGAGGATCGGAGCGAGCGACGGCGCGACCGTCACGACGACCGCGCGCCTGGCGAGGCTGCCGACGACGCGTGCGGACGCATCCGGCAGCGTCGTGGCAGGCACCTGCACCGCGCTGCGCACCGCAGTCGTCGGCGATCCCCAGCATCCGACGACGAGCGCATCCGACGTCGCCTCGGCGGCGAGGGCCGCCGCGAGGATGCCGGCGTCGCTCAGCAGCCGGTTCCCAGGGGTGCGGATGCCGCCTGCGTCGACCGCCACGTGCTGAAGCCGGGTCCGCACGCGACCGGCGGCGTCGTGCTGGAGGCGGTCGCCGAGCAGCCTCCACAGCGGCGCGAGCGCCGGATCGCCGTGCGTCGCCTCGACCCACGTGACGACGCGGTCGCCGCCAGCGCGCACGGCGCTCACGCCGCGCCTCGCGCGAGCCGGCGCTCGACGAGCACCGACAGCCACGTCGCGGGCACGGCGATCGCCGCGTACGTCAGGCCCGTGACGGCATAGACGACGAGGTACTGGAACGTGATCGTCGACACCTGGTACGCCTGGCTCATGAGCTCGTTGACGGAGATCGAGTAGGCGAGCGACGTTGCCTGGAACGACATGATCGCGAGCCCCATGAGCGCGGGCACCGACGAGCGCAGCCCCTGCGGGAGGATCACCTGCAGGAAGGTCGGCGTGCGCGACAGTCCGAGCGCCGCCGATGCCTCGGTCTGGCCGCGCGGCACCGACTGGATGCCCGCACGGATCATCTCCGACGAGTAGGCGCCCGCTGTGAACGTCAGCGCCGCGACGGCCGCCCAGAAGCTCTCGAACAGCAGTCCGAGCGACGGCAGCCCGAAGTAGACGATGTAGAGCACGACGAGGGCGGGGATGCCACGGCCGACCTCGACGACGACGAGCGCCGGCCAGCGGATCCACGGACGCAGCGATGAGACGCCGAGCGCGAACAGGAGCCCGATGGCGTAGCCCATCACGACGGACAGCACCGTCAGCTGCAGGCTGACGAGGAGGCCCTGGCCGAGCCGGGGGAGGTAGTCGACGAGGTCCATCACAGCCCCTTCCGCATGCGGGTGTCGAGTCGCCTCGCGACGATCGCGAGCGGCACGCTGATCGCGAAGTAGATCGCTGCGGCGATGAAGAAGGGCAGGATGCCAGCGGTCGTGGGGTTCTGGCGCGAGAACATCGTCGCGGCCGAGACCATGTCGGCGACGCCGATCGTCGACGCGATCGACGAGTCCTTCACGAGCGACAGCAGGAAGGTCGCGATCGACGGCAGCGCCGTGCGGAACGCCTGCGGCACGAGCACATGCACGAACGTCGTCGCGGGAGCGAGGCCGAGCGCTGCGGCGGCCTCGTGCTGGCCGCGAGGCAGCGTCGCGAAGCCGCCGCGGTAGATCTCGGCGAGGTAGGCGCTCGAGATGATGCCGAGCCCGAGCACGGCCGCGGTGAGCGAGTCGAGGCGCACGGCGCCGAACGACACGCCGAAGTACAGCAGGAACAGCCAGACGATGGGTGGCACGCCGCGGACGACGTCGACGAGCACGCGCGCTGCGAGCCGCAACGGCGCGACGCGCGAGCGCAGCGCGAGCATGAGGGGGATGCCGCCGACGATGCCGATGCCGAACGACAGCACCGTGACGAGGATCGTCATGGGCAGGCCGAGGAGCACGGCGACGAGCGCGTCGCCCATCAGCGCTCCAGCACCGCGTTGAGGAAGCGCCGCGTGCGCTCCTCGCGAGGGTCGGCCATGATCGTGCGCGGATCGCCCTCCTCGATGATGTGCCCGTCCGCCATGACGACGAGGTGGTCGCCCACGTCGCGGGCGAACTGCATCTCGTGGGTGACGACGATCATCGTCATGCCCGCGTCGGCGAGCTCGCGCATGACGGCGAGCACCTCGACGCCGACCTCGGGGTCGAGGGCGCTCGTGGGCTCGTCGAACAGCATGACCCGCGGGTTGAGTGCGAGGGCGCGGGCGATGGCGATGCGCTGCTGTTGACCACCCGAGCACTGGGCGGGATGCTGGTCGGCCTTGTCCGCGAGGCCGACGCGGCCCAGCAGCGTGCGTGCGCGCTCCTCCGCCTCCTTGGTCGAGCGGCCGAGCACGCGCTCCTGCGGGAAGGCGACGTTGCGCAGCACCGTGAAGTGCGGGAAAAGGTTGAACGACTGGAAGACCATGCCGACCTGTCGCCGGAGGGCCAGCAGGTCGCGGTCGCGCACGCGCGTGCCGGCCTCGATGGTCTGCGTGCCGACGGTCACGCTGCCGCCGTCGGGCGTCTCGAGCAAGTTGACGCATCGCAGCAGCGTGCTCTTTCCGGAGCCGGACGGTCCGATGAGCGCCGTGACGCTGCCGGGCTCGACCGTCATCGAGATGCCGTCGAGCACGAGGTTCGAGCCGAAGCTCTTGCGCAGGTCGCGGATCTCGACGCCCGCCATCGCGAGCTCGTTCGTCCGGGTGATCAGGGGATCGGGCACGGTGGCCTCCTCGTCGGCGGGTCGGACGGTGGGTGGACGGTGGGTGGGGCGCCGAC
>NZ_CEEDMM010000004.1:0-96472 GCF_979255995.1 Agrococcus sp. AC640b | reverse complement strand
GGGTCGTCGCGGCGACGACCGTCATCGCAGGGAGGTCGCGGCGGCGTCGGCCGGCACGAGCAGGTCGGCGGGCAGGTCGTAGTCGGCCAGCAGGTCGGCGAGGGTGCCGTCCTCGCGGTAGCCGTCGATGAGGGCGCTGAACGCGTCGGAGAGGTCGGTGTTCTCCTGCGCGATGGGGAAGGCGATCATCGGCATGTCGGTCGTGATCGCGACGCGGTCGTCGACCTCGGCGACCTCGACGACGAAGTCGGTGTCGGCGTAGGCGACGGTCGCGACGGCGTAGCCGTCGAGCGCGGCCTGGATGCGGCCGTTCTCGAGGTCCTGGCGCATCTCGATGGTGCCGGGGTAGCTCACGAGGTTGCCGCCGAGGATCGCGGACATGTCCGCCTCCCACGAGAAGCCAGCGCCGGAGCCGACGGTGCCGATCGTCTCGAGGTCGGCGACGGTCGTGGCGCCGTCCGCCGAGATGATGCCCATCGAGTCGTAGAACGTGGGCGTCGTGAACCCGACCTGCTCGGCGCGCGCCTCGGTGACGTACCAGCCGCCCGAGATGATGTCGGTGCGCTGCTGCTCGCTGATCATGGGGATGCCGTTCGCGTACGTGATGGGCACGTAGGCGACGTCGAGGCACTCGGCGGCGGCGAGCAGCTCGATGACGCCGATCTCGAGCCCCGTCGCACCGGAGCCGTCGGTCGCGGTGTACGGCAGGTTCTCGGGCACGCCGACGGTGAGCGTGCCGTCGGTGTACGTCGTGAGGCCGTCGTGCTCGGGCGCGCAGTCGTCGGCGACGGTCGTGGGTGCTGCGCTGGTCGAGCAGCCTGCGAGGCCGAAGGCGGCGACGGTTGCGACGGCTGCGACGCGCAGCGCCGTCCTGGTGGTGATGGCCATGGTGGCTCCTTGTCGTGCGGTGGTGGGTGCGGGAAGGGGTGGGTCGGTGCGGGACGGATGGCTGGGAGGGCGCGCGGGTCAGACGGCAGTGAGGCCGCCGTCGATCGTGAGGACGGATCCCGTGACGAACGCGGACGCGTCGGAGAGCAGGTAGGCCACCAACGGCGAGATCTCGCTCGGCTGCGCACGCCTGCCGGCCGGTGCGGCGGTGGAGGTGCCGCCCGTGGGCTCGTCGGCGTTCATGGCGGTGGCGACGCCGCCTGGGCAGATGGCGTTGACGCGGATGGCGGGCGCGAGCTCGACGGCGGCGACGCGCGCGAGCCCCAGCAGCGCGGCCTTGCTCGCCGCGTAGCCGGCGTAGCCTGCCGATCCGACGAGCGCCGCCGTCGACGAGACGGCGACGATCGAGCCGCCGCCCGCGTACGTCATGAGGGGCGCGAGGGCCCGGATGCCGAGGAAGGCGCCGCGCGCGTTGACGCGCTCCTGCAGCTCCCAGTCGGCGACGGTGGTGTCGCCGATCGATGCGTGGCGCAGGATGCCCGCGTTGCTGACGAGCCCGCGGACGCGCTCGCCGCGAGCCGAGCAGCCGACGACGAGGCGTGCCCACGACGCCTCGTCGCCGACGTCGAGGTGCGCGTAGCGCACGTCGAGCCCCTGGTCGCGCAGGGCGAGCGCGAGCGCTTCGCCCTCGACGTCGAGCACGTCGGTCGCGACGACGGCCCAGCCCTCGCGGGCGAGCAGCTCGACGTGCGCGGCGCCCTGGCCTCGCGCTGCGCCCGTGACGACGGCGGTCGGGAGCGTGGGTGCGAGCATCGGCGTCACCGCATCACGTCGCCACCGGAGAGCACGATGGTCTCCCCGGTGAGGAATCCGGCGGTCGCGCGCTGCGAGAGGATCCAGACCCAGCGTGCGATCTCGTCGGGATGCGCGACCCGGCCCAGCGGGATCGAGGACGCCGCGAGCTCCATGCGTCCGGTGGCCGCGTTGCCGGGGGTCGCGACCCAGCCGGGAGCGATGCCGTTGACGCGGATGCCCGCCGGGGCGAGCTCGAGCGCGAGCGACTTCGTGAGCATGAGCACGGCCGCCTTCGATGCGCCGTAGAGCAGCTGTCCGGGGGAGACGTGGAAGCCGTCGACCGACGCGAAGTTCACGATCGAGCTGCCCTCGCCCATGTGGGGCCTCGCCTCTGCGATCACGTTGACGACGCCGAGCACGTTGATGTCGAACACGCGCCGGTAGGTCGCCTCGTCGTAGGTGTCGAGCGTCGTCGGCGGGTAGACGCCTGCGACGTTCGCGACCACGTCGATGCTGCGGCCGCCGAGGCCGGCGGCGAGCGCCGCACGCACGGAGTCCCGGCTGCGGACGTCGGAGACGACCGACGTGAATCGGTCGGCGACGTCGTCGGGCACGACGCCGTCGACGATGTCGAGGCCGATGACGTGCCACCCCTCCTCGAGGAAGACGAGGGCCGTGGCCAGCCCCATGCCGCTCGCGGCACCCGTCACGAGCGCCACCCCCGTGTGCTGCGTGCGAGCCGCCTGCTCCGTCTGCATCCGAGCGCTCCGTTCCGTGGTGTGGTGGTGTGCCTTCAGTACGCCACGAGCGACAGACCCAGGGCAATCCTCACTTCGCTATGCTCAACACAGGTTCAGCCTTGGACCACCGCGAGGGGGTCGTGGATGCCGCTGCCGACCGTGCGTCAGCTCGAGTACTTCGTCACCGCCGCGCGCCTGGGCACCTTCGCGGCTGCGGCATCCGAGCACCGCGTCGCGCAGCCGAGCGTCTCCGAGCAGATCGGCGTGCTCGAGCAGACGCTCGAGGTGCGGCTGTTCACCCGGACGACACGTGGACTGCTGCTCACCGACGCGGGAAAGCAGCTGCTGCCGCTGACGGAGCGTGCGCTCGCCGACGTCGGCGAGATCGCGGAGGTCGGCAGGCAGGTGCGCTCGATCGAGTCGGGCACGGTCTCGTTCGGCACGTTCAACTCGGCGCACCTCTACCTGCTCACGGACGTGATCCGCGAGTTCCACGCCCTGCACCCCGCCGTGCGCATCCAGGTCACGGGCCTCAACTCGGCCGAGGTGGCGGATGCGGTGCGAGACGGCAGGCTCGAGGCCGGCCTCGTGCAGCTGCCGATCGACGATCGCGAGCTCCGGCTCACCCGCAGCTTCTTCGTCGACCAGGTCGTCTACGTCTCGGGCGATCCCGAGCACGCGGGCGTCCCCATCGGCATCGCAGCGCTCGCGTCGCGGCCGCTCATCCTCTCCGAGGCGCGGTGGTCCTTCGACGACCCGCTGCGGGCGTCGCTGCTCGAGCGCGCCCAGGCGGCCGGGGTCGCGCTGCGACCCATCGTCGAGGTCGAGTTCCAGACCCATGCGCTCGAGCTCGCGGCCGCCGGCGTCGGCGACTCGCTCGTGTCGTATCACGTGGGCAGGTCGGTCATCACGGAGCGCGGCTTGCACTGGGCGCCGCTCGACCCTCCGGTCGAGGAGCACTATGCGTTCATCACGCGCAGGAGCGGTGCCATCTCGCCGGCGACGGCCGAGTTCATGCGACTCGCCCGCGACGTGCTCGAGCGGCTGCAGGCGTACGACCTGCCTGCCCGCTGACGCGTCACGCGCGCCGCGCCGTGACCGCGGGCTAGTAGCCGAGGATGAGGAAGCGGGGGATGTCGGGCAGCCGCAGCACGATGGCGAGCACGATGACGATCGCGAGCACGAGGCTCAGCACCCACGACCACTCGCCCCAGCGGGCGAGGAAGCCGCGAAGGGCTGCGGGGGCGGGCACGGCGCCCGAGCCGAGCGCCCAGACGGTGAGCGTGGGCGTGAGCGCCGACATCGTCATGTAGACGAGGAAGCACCACGGGCACACGACGCCGAGCACGAACACGCTCTGCTGCCAGAGCCACAGCGCGAAGACGAGGCCCAGCACGACGCCGATCGTGAAGCCCGTCCACACCCAGCGGGGCAGGCGCACGCGCGAGAGGGCGAGGACGCCCATGACGACCACGATCGTGAAGCACACGATGCCGAAGAACGGGTTGGGGATGTCGAGGAACACCCGCGCCTGCGGCTCGGACATCACGCCGGAGCACGTCACGAGCGGGCTGATGTCGCAGCCGAGGGTCGCCTCGGGATCCTCGAGCAGGTGGACGCGCTCGACCGCGAGGGTGAAGGCAGCGAGCAGGCCGGCCGCGCCGGTGACGGTCAGGACGATCGCGAGCCACAGCGGCGGCGCGAAGCCCACGGCGGAGCCGCTCGCGGGCTCGACCTCGGAGGCCGGCTGCCTGCCGGCCGGCTTCGGGGTCGCGGTCTGCTTCTGGGCCATGTGCACCTCTCCGCCGCACATCCAAGCATGCGGCGCTATGCACGAGGGTGCCGCAGCCGCGTGACGATCGCTCACGGCCGCAGCGGGGACCGTGGGGTATCGTGGGTGCCGGTGCGAGCAGCGCCGCAGATTTGACCGGGCATACCGGGCCGGCTCCGCGAGGGGTCGTCGGATCGCCAGCTCCGAAGAGACGCAAGTGCCGTGCGAGACCGCACGAGCCCACAGGGATTCGCGACGGGCGCAGCCCGCCGCACGAGGATTGCACCGGTCATGCCGGTGTCTGAGGAGTACGCCAGCGATGGTGGATGCACACGACGCGACGACAGACGCGAACCAGCACGAGACCGACGCCGAGCAGATCGGCGACCAGCGTACGACCACCGAGGACGTGAGCGCCGAGCAGGCGGGCACCGAGCGGGCGGGCACCGCGCAGGAGGGCACCGAGCAGGCGTCGGCCGAGCAGGAGCCGCAGTCGGCACCGGCGCTCGACGAGCCCGCGGACGCCGAGCCCGGCCACGAGCCCGGGCTCGAGGGTCCCGCGGAGCTGCGGCTGCCCGAGCGGCCAGCCGATGCGCTGCCGTTCGCCGTCCAGTTCTTCGCGCCCGACGTCGCCGCGCTCGCGCCGCTGCCGCCGCTGCCGTCGCAGCAGCGCGCGCAGCAGCGCGACGATGACGGCGACGACGCCGAGGACGACGACGAGCCTCGCTCGAACCGCAGGCGACGTCGTGGCCGCAGCCGCGAGGAGCGTGCATCCGATCGCCAGGGCGACCGGCAGGCCGACCGCCCGCTCATCACCGAGCCGCAGAAGGTGCAGGGCTCGACGCGCCTCGAGGCGAAGAAGCAGCGCCGCCGCGAGGGTCGCGACGCGGGCCGTCGCCGCGCCGTCGTCACCGAGAGCGAGTTCCTCGCACGCCGCGAGTCCGTCGAGCGCACGATGGTGGTGCGGTCGCGGCACGACCGCGTGCAGCTCGCGGTGCTCGAGGACGGCATCCTCGTCGAGCACTACGTCGCGAAGTCGACCGAGACGAGCCTCATCGGCAACGTGTACCTCGGCAAGGTGCAGAACGTGCTGCCGAGCATGGAGGCCGCGTTCGTCGACATCGGTCGCGGCCGCAACGCCGTGCTGTACTCCGGCGAGATCGACTGGGATGCAGCGGGGCTCGAGAACCAGCCGCGCAAGATCGAGCTGGCGCTCAAGCCCGGCGACACCGTGCTCGTGCAGGTCACGAAGGATCCGATCGGCCACAAGGGCGCACGGCTGACGAGCCAGATCTCGCTGCCTGGCCGCTACCTCGTCTCGGTGCCCGGCGGATCCATGAACGGCATCTCGCGCAAGCTGCCGGACACCGAGCGCGCGCGGCTGAAGAAGATCCTCAAGGAGGTGCTGCCAGACGACATGGGCGTCATCGTGCGCACCGCCGCAGAGGGCGCGACGCAGGATCAGCTCACGCGCGACGTCGAGCGCCTCAAGCGCCAGTGGCAGTCCATCCAGGACCAGACGGCGAAGGGCAACGCGCCCGCCCGACTGCACGCGGAGCCCGACCTGCTCGTCAAGATCGTCCGCGACGTCTTCAACGAGGACTTCGAGCGCATGGTCATCCAGGGCGACGAGGCGCTCGCCACGATCCGCGAGTACCTCGGCGCCATCGCGCCCGACCTGCTCGAGCGCATCGAGGAGTTCGAGCTCGACGTCGACCCGTTCGAGCACTTCCGGGTGTCGGAGCAGATCGACAAGGCGCTCGACCGCAAGGTGTGGCTGCCCTCCGGCGGCTCGCTCGTGATCGACCGCACCGAGGCGATGACGGTCATCGACGTCAACACGGGTCGGTTCGTCGGCCAGGGCGGCAACCTCGAGGAGACCGTCACGAAGAACAACCTCGAGGCGGCGGAGGAAGTCGTGCGCCAGCTGCGGCTGCGCGACATCGGCGGCATCGTCGTCATCGACTTCATCGACATGGTCCTCGAGTCGAACCGCGACCTCGTGCAGCGCAGGCTCATCGAGTGCCTCTCGCGAGACCGCACGAAGCACCAGGTGGCGGAGGTCACGAGCCTCGGCCTCATCCAGATGACGCGCAAGCGCCTCGGTCTCGGACTCCTCGAGGCCTACTCCGAGACGTGCGAGGCGTGCGCGGGCCGCGGACTGCTCGTGCACCACGAGCCCGTGTCGAAGTCGCGTGGCGCAGGCGGTGGCGATGGCGGCGGACGCCGCCGTGGTGGCAGGCGCCAGGAGTCGCAGCAGCAGGGCGTCGCGGCGGGCAGCCAGCAGCACTCGCAGCAGCAGGGCACGCACGCGATCACCGACGACGCTCGCAAGGGCCTGTCGCAGATGGCTGCCGCGACGAAGGGCGTGCAGCCGCACGACGACGACGTCGCGCACGAGGCGCCGGAGCGGGAGGCCGAGCCGCAGCGTCAGGAGCAGCAGGTGCCCGAGCAGCAGGTGCCCGAGCAGCAGGAGCCCGAGCAGCAGCAGCGTCCGGCGCGCGAGCCGCGGCGCAGTCGCCGAGCGAGCAGCCGCGGCGCGCAGCAGCGCGATGCGGAGCCCGTCGACGCTCAGCCCGTGGAGTCCCAGCCTGCCGACGCGCAGTCGGCCGACGCCCAGCCGGCCGCCGAGCCGCAGGCGGAGTCGAGGGCGCCCTCCAGGCGCCGTGCCGCGGGGCGGGGTCGCACGCCCGACGCCCGAGCAGCAGACGATGCCCCGGTGACGATCCTCGACATCCCGGTCGCCGCCGTGCGCGACGAGCCCGCCCGCGGTGGGCGCAGCGGCGACGTCGAAGGGCTCCTGTCCGGGGCGCTCGACGCCCTCGCGGCGCCGCAGCCTGGCACCGGCAAGGCTGCACGCCGCAGCCGGCGGGCGTCCAGCGGCGGCATCGTGACCGCGAAGCCCGACGCCGACGAGCGATAGCCGGCGCGCCCCGCGACCTCAGCGGTCGCGGGGCCGCACGCGCAAGCCGCTCGCGAGCAGCCTGCGGACGAGCTCGCGGCCGGGCACGGCCTCGGCGCCGAGCGCCACGAGCTCGTCGATTCGCTCGGCGGGCACGTCGTAGTGGTCGCGGTCGAAGCCGCGCGTCGGCAGCCCCGCGCGTCTGGCGAACGCGTGCAGCTCGTCGAGCGAGGCATCGCTCACGAGATGCGCCCACGTCGTGCCGTGCTTCGGCCACCTGGGCTCGTCGACGAGGATCGCCATGGCGCGACGCTACCGCGCCGGGGCCGGTGGCGCGCGTCGCGTTCGCCGACGGGGGAGAGGTGCCGTCGGCTCGCGCGTCATGGCAGCGCGAGCCCGCAGTCGAGGAAGGCCGCCATGGCCGCGAGCTCGTCGGCCACGGCGTCGCGAAGGCGCGCGTCGGCGTCGACGTCCCAGTGGATGGCGGCGACCCGCAGCACGCGCACGTCGCGGTCGCGCCGCGCGTCGACCTTCGCCACGAGCGCGTCGCCGTCGAGCACGGGCAGGGCGAAGGCGCCCCAGCGCCGCCTGGCGGCGGGCGTGTACTGCTCGAGGGCGTAGTCGAACGCGAACAGGTCGCGCATGCGCCGCCTGTCGAAGATGAGGCGATCGAGCGGCGAGAGCACGGCGACGCGGCCGGCGAAGCCCTCCGCCGACGCGTGCGGCGCGAGGCGCCACTGCCCGCGGACGCCCTCGATCCGCACCGCCTCGCCGACGCCGCCGACGGCGCGCGGCCTCGCGATGCCCAGCGAGCCCAGCACCCGCTCGTGCCTGCGGGTCTCGGCCTCGTCGGCGGGCAGGGCCTCGGCGGGCGGCAGCACGCGCTCCGCGAGATCCCACACGCGCTCGGCGCCCGACCGCTCGACGACTGCCACGACGCCGGAGCACTGCAGGAACTCGAGCAGCATCGCGACGTTGCGATTCGCGTTCCAGCCGCTCGAGTCCCACGGACACTCGGCCGTGTCGGGCACCTGCCCTTGCGGAAGCGGGCCGTCGTCGTGCAGCAGCGCGAGCACGCGGTCGCGGAATCCCGCGTTGTCGTCGATCCACTCGGCGACGCGAGGATGCTCGGCTGCCCACACGCCCATGGCAGGCAGCAGCTCCGGCAGCAGCGAGGTGGGGCGCAGCGCGATCGCCATCGGCTCGAGCGGCGTCGGCTGCCCGAGGTGCTCGAAGAGACGCTGCTCGACCTCGACGGCACGCCGCACGTCGGCGAACGCGAGCCCGGTCCCCAGGCGCGTCCACGCGACGTGCTCCGCGGACGGCATCACGATGTCGGTCACGTTCGCCCCCAGCTGCTCGACGACCGTCAGCAGGTCGCTCGCCGGCCGCGCGTCGAGCAGCTGCGCACGCACCGCGATGCGCCTGGCCTCCTCGACGGAGATCGTCCGGAGCGTCGTTGCCATGCCGCCCATGCGTCAGACCCTAGACTGGAGGTCGGACGCGATGGGCTCGCGGCGCGTGTCGCCGTTTGACCGGGTGCCGTGGCACCCTGTATCGTCGTCCGTTGGCGCCTACGCGATCCGTTCGCGCGTGCCAGAGGCTTCCATCCAAATGCAGTGAGGGTTTCACGTGGTCTACGCAGTTGTGCGCGCCGGCGGGCGTCAGGAGAAGGTCGAGGTGGGCTCGGTGCTCGTCGTCGACCGCATCGCGGCGTCCGAGGATGGCACGGTCGAGCTCGCTCCCGTGCTGCTCGTGGACGGCGACAAGGTCACGGCCGACGCCAAGGGCCTCGCCAAGGTGACGGTGAAGGCCGAGGTCGTGAGCGACCTGCGCGGCCCGAAGATCGTCATCCAGAAGTTCAAGAACAAGACCGGCTACCGCAAGCGCCAGGGGCACCGTCAGGAGCTCACGCGCCTCAAGGTCACCTCGATCAAGTAGGAGTGCACCATGGCACATAAGAAGGGCGCATCGTCCACCCGCAACGGCCGTGACTCGAACGCGCAGTACCTCGGCGTGAAGCGCTTCGGCGGCCAGGTCGTCAAGGCAGGCGAGATCCTCGTCCGCCAGCGCGGCACCCACTTCCACCCCGGCGCCGGCGTCGGACGCGGCGGCGACGACACGCTGTTCGCGCTGCAGCCCGGCTCGGTCGAGTTCGGCAAGAAGGGCGGCCGCAAGGTCGTCAACGTGGTCGAGGTCGCGGCCTAGGTCCTCGCCGACCAGGCACACGAAGCACACACGCGAGGGGGCGGGCTGATGCCCGCCCCCTCGCTGCATCCCAGGAGGACCCGATGGCCACGTTCGTCGACCGCGTCACGCTGCACCTGTCGGCAGGCCACGGCGGCCACGGCTGCGTCTCGGTGCGCCGCGAGAAGTTCAAGCCGCTCGCCGGTCCCGACGGCGGCGACGGGGGCAACGGCGGCGACATCGTGCTCGTCGCCGACCCGCAGGTCACGACCCTCCTCGAGTACCACCGCCGGCCGCACCGCTCGAGCGACAACGGCGGCCCCGGCATGGGCGACCACCGCACGGGCTTCACGGGCCAGGACCGCATCCTGCCCGTGCCGCTGGGCACGGTCGTCAGCGATGCGGACGGGCAGCCGCTCGCCGACCTCACCCACCCAGGCATGCGGCTCGTCATCGCCGAGGGCGGCCAGGGAGGCCTCGGCAACGCACGGCTGGCGTCCTCGAAGCGCAAGGCTCCCGGCTTCGCGCTGCTGGGCACCGAGGGCCAGGAGCACGACGTGCTGCTCGAGCTCAAGGTCGTCGCCGACGTCGCGCTCGTCGGATTCCCGAGCGCCGGCAAGTCGAGCCTCGTCGCAGCGCTGAGCGCCGCACGCCCGAAGATCGCCGACTACCCGTTCACGACGCTGCACCCCAACCTGGGCGTCGTCGAGGCGGGCCAGACGCGCTACACGATCGCCGACGTGCCCGGCCTCATCGAGGGCGCGAGCGAGGGCAAGGGCCTCGGCCTCGAGTTCCTGCGCCACGTCGAGCGCTGCAGCGCGCTGCTGCACGTCGTCGACTGCGCGACGCTCGAGCCCGGCCGCGATCCGCTCACCGACCTCGACGTCATCCTGGGCGAGCTCGCCGCGTACCCGGTGCCCGAGGGGCAGACGCCGCTGCTCGAGCGCCCGCAGCTCGTCGCCCTCAACAAGGTCGACGTGCCCGAGGCGGCGGAGCTCGCCGACTTCGTGCGCGCCGACCTCGAGGCGCGCGGCTACCGCGTGCTCGAGATCTCGACCGTGGCACGCACGGGCCTGCGGGAGCTGTCGTTCGCGCTCGCCGAGCTCGTCGAGGCCGACCGCGCCCGTCGGGCCGCCGACCCCGAGCCCGAGCGCATCGTGCTGCGACCCCGCGCGATCGACGACGCGGGCTTCACCATCACGGTCGAGGGCGGCACGCACGGCTCGCTGTACCGCATCCGCGGCGCGAAGCCCGAGCGCTGGATCCAGCAGACCGACTTCCGCAACGACGAGGCCGTCGGCTACCTCGCCGACCGCCTCGCGCGGCTCGGCATCGAGGATGCGCTCGTGAAGGCGGGTGCCGTGCCGGGCTCGATGGTCGTCATCGGCCCCGGCGACGGCATGGTGTTCGACTGGGAGCCGACCATGACGTCGATGGCCGAGCTCGGCGACCGCGGCACCGACCTGCGCCTCTACGGACCCGGTCGCCAGTCGACCGCCGAGCGGCGCGCGGGCTACAAGGAGCGCATGGACGCGAAGCAGGCGGCGCGCGACGAGCTCGCCCGCGAGCGCAAGGCGGGCCTGTGGGTCGACGACGAGGGCTTCGAGGTGGTCAAGGATCGCGACGAGGACGAGGCGCGTGACTGACGCGCACGCGCACGCGGCGGTGCCGGAGCGCATCGTCGTCAAGGTCGGATCGTCGTCGATCTCGGGCGACAACCGCGGGCAGATCGAGATGCTCGTCGACGACATCGCGGCGCTGCGTGCGCGCGCCGACGTCATCCTCGTCTCGTCGGGCGCGATCGCCACGGGCCTGCCGTTCCTGGGGCTCGAGCAGCGACCGGCCGACCTCCCCACGACGCAGGCGGCGGCCGCGATCGGGCAGAACGTGCTGATGAACCGGTACCAGCGCAGCCTCAACCGGTTCGAGATCATCGCGGCGCAGGTGCTGCTGTCGGCGAGCGACATGGGCGTCGAGCAGCACCGCCTCAACGCGTTCAACGCGCTCGAGCGCCTGCTGGGCCTCGGGATGCTGCCGATCGTGAACGAGAACGACACCGTCGCGACGCACGAGATCAACTTCGGCGACAACGACCAGCTCGCGGCGCTCGTCGCCAGGCTCGTGCGCGCCGATCGCCTCGTGCTGCTGAGCGACGTCGACGCGCTCTACACGGCCCCTCCGGGCACGCCGGGCGCTGCGCGCATCGCGCGCGTGCCGCACGGCGACGGTCTCGCGGGCGTGACCCTCGGCGTCTCGCAGAGCGCGGTGGGCACCGGGGGAGCGGGCACGAAGGTCGAGGCTGCGCGCCTCGCTGCCGACGCGGGCGTCGAGGTGCTGCTCACGGCGACGAGCCTGTTCGCAGACGCCCTCGCCGGCGACGATCACGGCACGGTCTTCGAGGCCAGGCGCCTCGACGCGGTGCGGTCGGCCTGATCGTGGCCGGGCGGGTGCGCGCGCTCGGATCCGACGATGCCGATGCGATCGTCGCGCTGTGGGAGTCGGCGGGCCTCACGCGCCCGTGGAATCCGCCGCACGGCGACGTCGCCCTCGCCCTCGCCGGCCCGTCGAGCACGATCCTCGGCGTCGACGCCGACGGCGCGCTCGCAGCCACGGCGCTCGTCGGCCACGACGGGCACCGCGGCTGGCTGTACTACGTCGCCGTCGCGGACGAGCATCGCGGCAGCGGCCTCGCACGCGAGGTCGTCGCGGCGGGGGAGGCGTGGCTCGCGGCGCAGGGCGTCCGCAAGGTGCAGCTCATGGTGCGCGACGGCAACCCCGCGATCGGCCTGTACGAGCACCTCGGGTATGCGCGGCAGGACGTCGCGGTGCTCGGTCGCTGGCTCGGTGACTGACCCGCGTCCCCGTCCCGAGGCGGCGGATGCGATGCGCGACGCGACGTAGGATCGTGCCGTGACCGACCTCGAGACGCTGCTGCACGCCTCCCGACGCGCCTCGAGGGTGCTGGCCGTGGCGGGCACCGCCGGGCGCCGTGCCGCGATCGAGGCGATCTCCGACGCGATCGACGCCGCCGCCGACGCGATCGTCGCCGCGAACGCCGAGGACCTCATGCGCGGTCGCGGCACGCTCGCCGACGGCCTCCTCGACCGGCTCGCGCTCGACGACGCCCGCGTCGCCGCGCTCGCCGCCTCCGCTCGCGAGCTCGCGACGCTGCCGGATCCCGTCGGCGAGGTCACGCGATCGCGCACGCTCGACAACGGCCTCGAGCTCACCGAGGTGCGCGTGCCCTTCGGGGTCGTCGGCGCGATCTACGAGGCACGCCCCAACGTCACGGTCGACCTCGCGTGCATCGCGCTCGGCAGCGGCAACGCCATCGTGCTGCGTGGTGGCTCCGCCGCCGAGCGAACGAACGCCGTGCTGGTCGACACGATGCAGCGGGCGATCGCGTCTGCGGGCCTCCCCGTCGAGTCGGTGCAGACGATCGACCCGCTCGGCCGCGAGGGTGCGACGGCGCTCATGCGAGCGCGTGGACTCGTCGACCTGCTCGTGCCGCGCGGCAGCGCGTCGCTCATCGAGACCGTCGTGCGCGAGTCGCAGGTGCCCGTCATCGAGACCGGCGCGGGCGTCGTGCACGCGTTCGTCGACGCCGCCGCCGACCTCGACGCCGCCATCCCGCTGCTGCTGAACGCGAAGACGCAGCGCACGAGCGTATGCAACTCGCTCGAGACCGTGCTCGTGCATCGGGCGATCGCGGGCACGGCCGTGCCCGTCGTCGTCGAGGCGATGCGCGCAGCCGGCGTCACGGTGCACGCGGACGGCGACGTCGAGGGCGCGGCGCCGCTCGGCCAGGACGGCTGGGCGACCGAGCACCTGTCGATGGACGTCGCCGTGCGCGTCGTCGACGACCTCGATGCGGCGATCGACCACATCGAGCGCTTCGGCACCCACCACACCGACGTGATCCTCACCGAGGATGCCGCCGCCGCCGAGCGGTTCCTCGCCGAGGTCGACTCGGCGGTCGTCATGGTCAACGCCTCGACGCGGTTCACCGACGGCGGGCAGTTCGGCTTCGGCGCCGAGGTCGGCATCTCGACGCAGAAGGCCCACGCGCGCGGGCCCATGGGCCTGCCAGAGCTCACGAGCACGAAGTGGCTCGTGCGCGGCACGGGCCAGGTGCGCGCCTGACGAGGCTCGACGCGGGTAGGATCGAGGGCATGGACCTCCTCCTCGCGGCGACCGAGCACCACAGCGATCCCGGCATCATGCCGTACATCGTCGGCGGCATCGCCGCGGCGGTCTTCATCATCCTGGGCGTGGTGACGCACTCGTACCGCGACGTGGCGAACCGGCACAGCCACAAGTTCGACCAGAGCACGCAGAACACCTCCGGCCACCACTAGTCGGACAGGGACCGCGCGCTCGTGGCTCCTCGCCGCCGCCGCCTCGGCATCATGGGCGGCACCTTCGACCCCATCCATCACGGCCACCTCTCGGCAGCGAGCGAGGTCGCGCAGCACTTCGAGCTCGACGAGGTCGTGTTCGTGCCGACGGGCACGCCCTACATGAAGGTCGACGCGAGCCCGGCCGAGCACCGCTACCTCATGACGGTCATCGCGACCGCCTCGAACCCGCGATTCACGGTGTCGCGCGTCGACATCGACCGCGAGGGTCCGACCTACACGGTCGACACGCTGCGCGACATGCGCGCGCTGCATCCGGACGCCGACCTCTTCTTCATCACGGGCGCCGACGCGTTCCAGTCGATCGTGGAGTGGAAGGACGTCGAGGGCATCTGGGATCTCGCGCACTTCGTCGCGGTGTCGCGGCCCGGACATCAGCTCTCGGTGCTGGGATACCCCCGCGACCGGGTATCCTCGTTGGAGGTTCCCGCGCTCGCCATCTCGTCCACCGACTGCCGAGCCCGTGTGGGAGCCGGCTACCCGGTGTGGTATCTCGTCCCGGATGGGGTGGTTCAATACATCACCAAACACGCTCTGTACAGGATGATCGACGCATGACCGACTACGACGGACCGCCGCTGACGCGACGCGAACGCAAGGAGCGCGAGCGCGCCCTTGCCGAGGCGACGGGACAGACGCCGGCCGTCGATGCGCCCATCGAGGGTCGGTCCGCCGACGCGCAGGAGGCGGACGCGCCAGCGCCCGTGGTCGAGGATCCGGCCGAGCACGAGCGTGCCGCCGATGAGCCCATCGCCGCCGATGAGCCCGTCGCCGCCGATGAGCCCGTCGCCGACGAGCCCGCCGCCGAGGAGCCCGCCGCCGAGGAGCCCGCTGAGGATGCGTCCGTGGCGTCGGCGCCGCCCGTCGTGGCGAGTGCCCCCGAGCCCGCGCGCCCGGCCACGGTCGAGCCGGCCGAGACGCAGGCCATCGACGTCTCCGAGCTCATCGCCGACGTGCGGCCGCAGTCGGCACCCGTCGTCGACGGCGACGAGCGCCAGACGCCCCAGCCGCAGCCGACGGGGCTCGGCCGCTTCTTCGGACGCCGCGGCATCCCGACCGAGCCCGCCGTCCCGAGCGAGCCCGCCGCCGATGCCGAGCCCACCTCCGTGCCTGCGTCCGCCGACACGCCCGAGGACGCCGCTGCCGGACCCGAGTCCGAGCACCGCACGCCCGAGTCGATCGCCGACGTGCTCGCCGACCTGCAGCCCGATCGCGACGCGCCCGTGCGTCCGAGCGGCGAGCCGATCGCGCGCATCGAGGTCGACGACCTCGACACCGTCGACGACGCGGAGCTCGACCGGCTCGAGATCGACGAGGTCGTCGTCGCCGACGCACCCGTCTCGTCGCGTCGCATCGCGGAGTCCACGCCCGCGCAGCTCGAGGATCGTCGCGAGCTCGATGCCGACGACGAGATCGAGGTGCAGGCAGGGCCCTCGCGTGCCACGGGCCGCCTTCCCGTGGTCGTCAACGTCGTCGAGGACACCTCTCGGCACCACATCGCCGACCTGCGCGAGGACACGAGCGCCATCAGCGCGTCGAGCGTGGGCACCGGCACGTCCACCATCACGGCCAACGCCCTCGTGCTGCCGACGTCGGGCCTCAACGAGCCCATCACGGTCGAGACGGCCGACGGCGTCATCGTGACCGGGTCGATCGACCTGCCTGACGGCTTCGCATCGTCCGGTCGCAGCCGCGGCACGATCGACACGGCCGAGCTCGACGCGGGCGACGACGGCGGCGAGGTCCGCAGCCCCGAGACGCAGCCCGTGCGCGCGAGCCGCGCCGTGTCGTCCTACGCGAACGCCCGCGTGCGCATCGCACCGCAGCGTCGCACCCGCAACGCGCTGCCCATCGTGGTCGGCGTGGGCGGCGGCATCGGCATCGCCGCCATCGGCGTCACCGTCTTCGCCTTCATCGTCGGTTGGATCTGAATCCCTTGACAGCAACAGACCGTTCCATCGAGCTCGTCCAGGCCGCAGCGGCCGCGGCAGACGGGGTCATGGCCACCGATCTCGTCGGGCTCGACGTCTCGGAGCGCCTGCCGCTCACGGACGCCTTCCTGCTCGCCACCGGCTCGTCCGAGCGGCAGGTCTCGGCCATCGCACGAGCGATCGAGGACGACCTGCTCGAGCTCGGCGCGAAGCCGCTGCGCCGCGAGGGCCGCGCCGATGGGCGCTGGGTGCTCATCGACCTCGGCGACCTCGTGGTGCATGTCTTCCACGAGGAGGAGCGGCAGTACTACCAGCTCGAGCGGCTCTGGCGCGACTGCCCGACGATCCCGCTCGCCCTCGTCACCGAGGACTGAGCCGGGCGTTCCCCGCATCGCTTGCCACGCGGTGCGGTCGTCGGCTACCGTCGCACTGTAAACGTTTCCAACGTGCGAAGGAGCGCGGAGGATGACCGAGGGATCCACGCTCGCCGCCGTCGCGGCCCGCGCCGGCGTGTCGATCGCGAGCGCGTCGAGGGCGCTCAACGGCGGCATCGCCTCGACCTCGACGATCGCGCGCGTCCAGCAGGCGGCCGACGACCTCGGCTATCGCCCGAACCACATGGCGCGAGGGCTGCAGTCGGGCCGCACCGGCCAGGTGGCCATGCTCGTGCCGGATGCGGCGAACCCCGTGTACGCGCGCATGATGAGCACGCTGCAGTCCGAGCTCGATGCGCACGGCATCCGCCTGCTCATGCAGCAGGTGCCCGCAGAGCCCACCGACGCCGTCGACGAGCTGAGCGCCGGCCTCGTCGACGGCGCCATCGTCGTCGTGCTGCGCGTCACGGATCGCATCGTGCAGGCCGTGCGCCGTGCCGCGGTGCCGGTCGTCGTGCTCGGCCTCGTCGATGCGGAGGGGATCGACAGCGTGCGGGCCGACTCGCGCGCGGGCATGGCGCTGCTCGTGCAGCACCTCGTCGAGCGCGGCGCCACGCGCATCGCGCTGCTCGACGGCCCCGTCGACACCACCCCCGGTCGCACGCGCCTCGACGGCTTCGTCGCCGCGTGCACGCTGCACGACATCGACCCGACGCTCGTCGAGGTCGCGACCGACTTCACCCACGCCGCCGCTCGGCCCGCCGCGCGTGCGCTGCTCGCCCGCGGCGTGCCAGATGCCATCGTCGGCGCCAACGACGCCATGGCCCTCGCGACCCTGCGCGAGTGCGCCACGATCGGGCTGCGCGTGCCCCACGACCTGCTGCTGGCGGGGCTCGACGACACCGAGCCCGCCGAGCTGTCCGTCCCCAGCCTCACGAGCGTCGACCTCGGCGCTCACGACCGTGCACGCATCGCCGCGCGCACGCTGCTGCGCCGCATCGAGGGCGATGCGCCAGCCGGCAGCGTGGCCGTGGCACCGCGCCTCGTCGTGCGCGAGTCGACCACGAAGGAGACCCCATGACCGTCGTCGCCGCACGGCAGGAGGCACCGACGCCTCCCACGCCGCAGCGCCGAGGTCGTCGCGGACGCCAGGACTGGAGCGCATACCTCCTGTTCGTGCCCGCGATGATCCCGATCCTCGCCTTCAGCGTCTACCCGCTCGTGCAGGGCATCCTGCTGGGCTTCACCGACTCGCAGTCGGGGCTGGGCGCCGTGACGTCGTTCACGGGGCTCGACAACTACGCGCGTCTGCTCGACTACGACCTCTTCTGGCAGTCGTTCGGCATCGGGCTCATCTGGGCCTTCTCGGTGACGATCCTGCAGTTCGTCGCGTCGCTGTGCCTCGCGCTGCTGCTGAACGCCAACCTCTGGGGTCAGGGCATCGCCCGCACGATCGCGCTGATCCCGTGGGCGATGCCGCCCGTGATCATCGCGATCATGTGGCGCTTCATGCTGCACCCCACCTACGGCGCGATCAACGGCGGGCTCGGCGCCCTCGGCCTGCCCGACGACACGAACTGGCTCGGCACCGCCCAGTGGGCGCTGCCCGCCGTCATCGTCGTCGGGGTCTGGGCGGGCATGCCGCAGACGACCATCACGCTGCTCGCCGGCCTGCAGGGCATCGACGACCAGCTGCACGAGGCGGCGCAGATCGACGGCGCCAGCACGTGGCAGCGGTTCTGGAACATCACGATCCCGGGCCTGCGTCCCGTGATCGTCGCCATCACGACGCTCGACTTCATCAACAACTTCAACTCGTTCGCGCTCGTGTACGTGCTCACCGCAGGGGCCTACGGCACGATGCTGCCGATGCTGTTCGCCTACAACGAGGCGTTCCGCTACGGCAACTTCGGGCTCGCGAGCGCCATGGGCAACGTCATCGTGCTCGTGATCGCCGTGTTCCTCTTCGTCTACCTCCGCGCCCAGGCGAAGGCGAGGACCGCATGAGCCGCCGGGTGTGGCGCGTGCTCCAGTACGTGGCCCTCCTCCTCTTCGTGGCGTTCCTGGGCTTCCCGCTGCTGTTCCTCGTGACCGCGGCGTTCAAGACGCAGCAGGAGCTGCAGTCGCCCGATCCGCAGCTGCTGCCCGCGCAGTGGAACCTCGACAACTTCGTCGGCGCCGTCGAGCGCGCCGGGCTCGGGCAGGCGGCGCTCAACAGCCTCGTCGTCGCGCTGGCGACGACGCTCATCGTCGTCGTGGTCTCGATGCCAGCCGCCTACGCGCTCGCACGGTTCAAGACCCGCCTGCGCGGCCTCGCGACCGGGTGGATCCTGCTGAGCCAGGTCTTCCCGTTCATCCTCATCATCATCCCGCTGTTCCTCATGCTGCGACCGCTCGGGCTCAACAACTCGCTCGCGGGCCTCGTCGTCGTCTACGTCGTCTGGTCGCTGCCGTTCGCGCTGTGGATGCTGCGCGGCTACGTCGCGGCGATCCCCGGCGAGCTCGAGGAGGCCGGCGCGATGGACGGCGCCTCGAGGGTGCGGGTGCTCGTGTCGATCATCCTGCCGCTGCTGGGTCCCGGACTCGTGGCGACGGCGCTGTTCGCCTTCATCGGCTCGTGGAACGAGTTCTTCTTCGCGCTCGTGCTCATCAAGGACGAGGCGCTGCAGACGCTGCCGCAGCGGCTCGCGCTCTTCGTCGGCTCCGAGGGCCAGGTCGCGCTCGGCCAGCTCGCGGCAGGCAGCCTGCTCGCCTGCATCCCATCGCTCGTCTTCTTCGCCATCATCCAACGTCGCCTCACGTCGGGCCTGCTCTCGGGCGCCGTCAAGGGATGACGATCCATCAGGGAGGGAACCCCATGCACCGATCCATTCGTGCGGTGGCAGGCATCGGAGCCTGCGCCGTGCTGCTCACCGGCTGCGCCTTCGGAGGCGGCGGCGGCGAGGCCGCCACGAGCGACCCCGACGAGGAGGTCACGCTCACGTTCCAGTCGCTCGCGTTCCAGGACGCGACGATCCAGGCGACGCAGGACATCGTCGACGCCTGGAACGCCGAGCACCCCGAGACCCAGGTCGACGTGGTCCAGGGGTCGTGGGACAACGTGCACGACCAGCTCGTCACGCAGTTCCAAGGCGGCGAGGCGCCCGACATCATCCACAACGAGGCCAGCGACATGACGGGCTTCGCGCAGGACGGCTACCTCGCCGACCTGAGCCCCTACCTGTCCGACGACGTCGTCGACGCCGTCGCCGACGGGCTGTGGGACTCCGTGACGATCGGCGACGAGGTCTTCGCAGCCCCCACGGTCATGCAGTCGTACGTCGTGTTCGCGAACACGGCGATGTTCGCCGAGGCGGGCGTCGAGGTGCCCACGGGCGACGAGCTCTCGTGGGAGACGCTGCGCGAGGACGCGCAAGCGCTCACGGCAGACGGTCGCTTCGGCGTCGGGTGGGGCCTGCGGCAGCCGACGGCGGCGTTCATGAACCTGGCGCTCGGCTTCGACGGCACCTACTTCGACGTCGCCGACGACGGCTCCGCGACGATCGACGTCGGCGAGGGCGAGCTGGCCGTGCCGGAGGCCGTCCACGCCATGGCCTACGACGACGCCTCGCTCGACCCCGTCACGCTCACGCAGTCCGGCGGCGACGTGCTGCCCGGCTTCCTCGGCGGCCAGTACGGCATGTACGTAGGCGGCTCGTACCTCGCGCAGCAGATCGCAGACAGCGCCCCGGAGGGCTTCGAGTGGACGGTGCTGCCGCCGCTGGCCGGCACGGCGGGCGGCGTGCAGGGCACGAGCCCGCAGACGCTGTCGGTGCCCGCGGAGTCGGAGCACCCGGATCGCGCGGCTGCGTTCATCGACTTCTTCATGCAGCCCGAGAACCTCGCGGCGATCGGAGAGGGCGACTGCCTCATCCCCGCGAGCGAGCCGGCCCGCGCCGACCTCGCCAGCGCGACGGAGGGGCAGACGGGCTGGACCGAGATGCTCGCCTCCGGCGACACGCTCGAGGCCGCGCCGTTCCAGCTCGCCTCCGGCTACCCGCAGTGGAAGGACCAGTACGCGACGCCGCTGTTCCAGGAGTACCTCGCCGACGCCATCACGCTCGAGGAGCTGCAGCAGCAGCTCGCCGACGGATGGGAGCAGGTGGGCTGACACGGCCGGATGCGCCGGTCGGCGCCCCGCCGACCGGCGCATCCGCCCCGCCGCTCGAGGCGGCACGAACGACACGCGCGGCACGCACGCCGCACGGGACAGCACGGACAGGAGCAGCAGTGGCAGGTTCGATCGAGGACGCGGCGACGGGCGCGCTCGCAGGCTCGGCGGTGGGCGACGCCCTCGGCGGGGCGGCGGAGGGCAATCCACCCGAGGTCATCCAGCAGCGCTACGGCGGCACGATCGAGGGCATCGTGCCCCCGTTCCACGCCGACTGGCGCACGGCGAGGCCGATCGCGCCGTACCACAAGGGCGACGGGCACGTCACCGACGACACCCTCATGACGGGGCTGCTCGTCGACGTCTACGCCGAGGTGCGCAGGCACCTCACCGCCCACGACGTCGCGGAGCACCTCGTGCCGCGCATGATCGGCGAGGTGCGATGGATCCCGGAGCTCGAGGCCGAGGCGCTGCCGTTGCAGCGCGTGTTCCTCGCGGAGAAGTGGCTCGTGACGCGGCTGCACTACGGGCACGTCGATCCGCGCGAGGCCGGCGTCGGCAACGTCGTGAACTGCGGCGCGACGATGTACGTCGCACCGATCGGGCTCGTCAACGCCGGCGACCCTGCGGGCGCGTACGCCGAGGCGATCGACGTGGCCGGCGCGCATCAGTCGAGCTACGGCCGCGAGGCGGCGGGCGTCTTCGCGGCGGCGGTCGCCGCGGCAGCGGCGCCCGGTGCGACGGTCGCCGGCGTCGTCGACGCGTCGCTCGCCCTCGCGAAGGACGGCACGCGCCGTGCGATCGAGGCCGTCGTCGAGGCGGCCGAGCGTCTCGACGGATGGCGCGGCGACGGGCTCGCGGTGCTGCGCGAGGCCGTCGCGCCGTTCGACACCGTCGGCGACGCGTACCGGCAGCCGGCGCTCGACGCGCGCCTGCCGAGCCGCACGAAGGCCATCGAGGAGCTGCCTATCGCGTTCGGCATGCTCGTGGCGTGCCGCGGCGACTTCCGGGAGGCCGTGCTGGGGGCCGTGAACTACGGCCGCGACTCCGACTCGATCGCCGTCATGGCAGGGTCGGTCGCCGGTGCCCTGGGCGGCGAGGCCGCCGTGCCCGCGGAGTGGATCGACGAGGTCGGTGCCGCGTCGCGCCTCGACCTGCGCGCCCCGGGCTCCGTCATCGCGGACGTCGCCCGCGAGGTGCTCGCCGCCGACGAGGCTCGCCTCGCGGCCCGCCGCAGCGTCGCGGAGCGGCTCGGGATCGCGCGCTGATGCTGCGGCTGAGCTGGACCCAGCCCGAGGATCTCGCCGCGCACGCGCTCGCCGCGGCACGGCTCGACGGCGTCGACGTCGACGATCTCGAGGCCGCGCTCGTCGAGGCGGGCGGCTCGCTGCGGCCGCCGGCGAGCGGGGCGACGCCCCAGCGCGCATCCGAGGCGCTGCGGGCGGTCGCCGCGCGCGTGACGGACGACGCGTGCGCCAGGCCCCGCCCGCAGACGCTCGTGGAGGCCGAGCCCGACGCGTGGGACGCCATGGCGCTCGCGCCCGAGCCGCTCGCGGTGCGGCCAGGCCTCGCCGACCGCCTGCGCGGCGCGTGGCTCGGGCGTGCCATCGGCTGCCTCGTGGGCAAGCCCGTCGAGAAGATCCCGCGCGAGGGCATCCGCGCGATCGCGGAGGCGACGGGCCGCTGGCCCGTGCGCGACTACTTCACCGAGGCCGGGCTGCCGGACGACGTCGCGGCCGCGTGGCCGTGGAACCGGCGGTCGCGCCCCACGAGCCTCGACGGCGTCATCGACGGGATGCCCGAGGACGACGACCTGAACTTCGCCGTGCTCGCGCTCGTCGCGCAGGAGCGGCACGGCGAGGCGCTGGAGGTCGACGACGTCGCACGCCTGTGGCTCGAGCAGCTGCCTGCCGGCCGCATCTTCACGGCGGAGCGCATCGCGATGCGCAACCTGCTCGCGGGCGTCGAGCCCGCCGATGCCGCGACGCACGGCAACCCCTTCGTCGACTGGATCGGCGCGCTCATCCGGGCGGACGCCTACGGCTGGGCGCATGCAGGCGACCCCGCGACGGCGGCGCGGCTCGCGACCGTCGACGCGAGGCTCACCCACCGTCGGGCCGGCGTGCACGGTGCCGCGTTCATGGCGGGTGCCGCCTCGGCTGCCGTCGCGGGCGCGGCGCCGCACGAGGCGGTCGAGACGGGGCTCGCATGCGTGCCGCCGACGTCGCGGCTCGCGGGCGCCGTGCGCCTCGGACGCGACCTCGCCGTGTCGGCCCTCGACGACGAGGCTGCGCTCGACGCGCTCCACGAGCGCTACGGCGACCTGCACTGGGTGCATGTGCTGCACAACGCCGCCGTCATCGCGCTCGCCACGATCCGGGGCGCCGACGACCTCGGCCACGCCGTCGGGCTCGCGGTCAGCGCAGGCTGGGACACCGACTCGGTCGGTGCGAGCGTCGGCGGGCTCGTGGGAGCACGCGGCACCGCGGCGATCCCCGCCCGCCTCGCCGAGCCCATCCGAGGCGTCTACCGCACGACGCTCGCTGGCTTCGACGGCGTCGCCTTCGATGCGCTCGCCGAGCGCACGCTCGCCCTGGCGCAGGCCCGCGCATGATGGCGTTCGACCCCGACGAGGCCGCGACGAACACGCTCGACCCGCTCGTGCCGCGGCCCATCGACCTCCCGACCCTCGTGCCGGCCGACGGCGCGATCGACGCGGCGACGTTCGACGTCGCGAAGATCCTCGCGGCGCCAGACGACCCTGCCGACTGGCCGGCGTGGCGCGGCGCCATCGCCGCGCTCGCCACCGAGGCGCGCGGTCGCCTCGGCCACGACGACGCGGCCTACGACGCGCTGCCATGGGCGTCGCGGTGCCGCACCGCCGCGCAGATCTGGCTGTGGGACGAGCGCCTGTACGACTGGAGCACCCGCCGCTTCACGCCCGAACGGCTGCTCGCCGCCTACGACGACGTCGGCGGGCTCGACGGCCTCGTGCTCTGGCACGCGTACCCGTGCATCGGCATCGACGACCGCAACCAGTTCGACTGGTACCGCGACGTGCCCGGCATCGCCGAGCTCGTCGCCGAGCTGCAGGCCAGCGGCGTGCGCGTGTTCGTCGACTACAACCCGTGGGACGTCGGCACCCGGCGCGAGCGCGCCGACGACGGATCGCCGCGCACCGACGGCGAGGCGCTGCGGCGCACGGCAGACGCGCTCGGCGCCGACGGCGTCTTCCTCGACACGCTCAAGCACGCCGACGCGGACTTCCTCGCGTGGATGGATGGCTCGCGCGTGCCTGGCGGGCGGCCGCTGGCGCTCGAGGGCGAGTCGCGTGCCCCGAGCGAGCGTCTGCGCGACCACGTGCTGTCGTGGGCGCAGTGGTTCGCAGACTCCCGCGCGCCCGGCGTCATGCGCGCGCGCCTCGTCGAGCGACGGCACATGCTGCACTCGGTGCGGCGCTGGAACCGCGACCACGCGGAGGAGCTGCAGTCGAGCTGGATGAACGGCGTCGGCGTGCTCGTGTGGGATGCCGTGTTCGGCGTGTGGGTGGGCTGGAGCGCCCGCGACCGCTCGACGCTGCGGCGCATGGCGCGCGTGCAGCGGGCGTGCCACGCGCTGCTCGAGCAGGGGGAGTGGACCCCGCTGGGCGGTGCGAGCGCCGAGGCGGCCGCCGAGGGCGTGTTCGGCTCGACCTTCGCCCTCGGCGACGTGACGCTCGTGACGTTCGTGAACCGCGACGCCGTCGACCGCGAGGGCCCCTACCTCGCGCCGGACGTCGCGGGCGTCGCCGCGTGGGACGTGACGGCGGGCGAGCGGGTCGATCGCGTCGTGCGCATCCCCGCCCACGGCATCGCAGGCGTCGTCGTCGTCCATGGCGCGGAGCCCGAGTGGCTCGCAGGCCTCGTCGCTGCGGCGGCGGCGGATCCGCACGACGCGGATGCCGCCTTCCCCGCCAGGGCGTCGACGCTCGTGCCGCACGCGCCCTCGACCGGGACGCCTCCCGCCGACGCCGTGCGCATCGCGCCCGGCACGCGCCGCCACGTCGTCGAATGGCGACGCCGCGAGACGGGGCTCGACGGCGAGGCGCCGTACGTCGAGGAGTGGAAGCCGCTGCCACCGCGCCTGCACGACGTGCAGCGCCTCGAGCGCATCGCCCATCTCGGCGCCGTCGCCGTGGCACGCGAGCCCGTCACGGCAGGCGAGCTCGCCGCGTGGCGTGGCGCGCCGGGCTCTGCGGAGCCGCACGTCGCGGCCACGCGCGTCGACCTCGACGAGGCGCGTGCCTACGCTCGCGCACACGGTGCGAGGCTGCCGACCGATGCCGAGTGGCGGGAGGCGGCGGCGTCGCTGACGCGGCCGGCGCCGAGCCCGTGGGAGTGGACCGCCACCGAGCGCACCGACGGCGTCACGCGCCGCGTGCTGCTCGTGGGCGGCAGCGGCCGGGCCGTCGTCGGATCCGACTGGTACGCCGACGGCGGCCAGCAGCCGCCGGAGCGCGTGCTGTCGTGGCTGCGCACCGGGCTCGACCGCAGCGACGCCATCGGCTTCCGCCTCGCGTGGGATCTCGACGACGACGCCCACCTCGACACGACGGAGGACGCATGACCGGCCCGCTCGCGGGCGTGCGCGTCATCGACGCATCCACGCTCTTCGCAGGACCCCTCGCCGCGACGTTCCTCGGCGACTTCGGCGCCGACGTCACGAAGATCGAGCATCCGCGGCGTCCCGACGCCGCCCGTGGCCACGGGCAGGCGAAGGACGGCGTGAACCTGTGGTGGAAGACGCTCGGCCGCAACAAGCGCGCAGCGACCATCGACCTGTCGAGCGTCGACGGCGGCGACCTGCTCGTCGATCTCGCGACCGACGCCGACGTGCTCGTCGAGAACTTCCGGCCGGGCACGCTCGAGCGATGGGGCATCGGCCCGGATCGGCTGCTCGCCGCGAACCCTCGCCTCGTCATCGCCCGCGTCACGGCGTTCGGGCAGACGGGGCCGATGTCGCGCCAGCCGGGCTTCGGCTCGATCGCCGAGGCGATGAGCGGCTTCGCAGCCATCACGGGCGAGCCGGACGGGCCGCCCATCCTCCCGCCGTTCGGGCTCGCCGACGGCGTGACGGCCCTCGCGACCGCGTATGCGACGTCGATCGCGCTGCGGCACGCGGAGCGCACGGGCGAGGGGCAGGTGATCGACATGGCGATCATCGAGCCCATCCTCATGCTGCTCGGCGGCGGCATCACCGCATACGACCAGCTCGGCTACCTGCAGCCGCGCACGGGCAACCGCTCGGTGAACAACGCGCCGCGCAACGTCTACCGCACGCGCGACGACCGCTGGGTCGCGGTCTCGTCGTCGTCGCAGTCGATCGCCGAGCGCGTCATGACGCTCGTGGGCCGTGCCGACGTCGTCGCGCAGCCGTGGTTCCAGAGCGGCCGTGATCGCGCGGCGCACGTCGACGAGCTCGACGACGCCGTGGGCGGCTGGATCGCAGCGCGCGACCTCGTCGACGTCGTCGCGGCGTTCGAGCGGGTCGAGGCGGCGATCGGCGTCGTCGACGACGTCGCGGGCGTGCTCGCGAATCCCCAGTACGACGCGCTCGGCACGATCCTCGAGATCGACGACGACGAGCTCGGCAGGCTCAGGATGCAGAACGTGCTCTTCCGCCTGTCGGCGACGCCGGGCGCGGTGCGGCACACGGGCAGGCGGCACGGTGCCGACACCGCGGCGGTGCTCGCCGAGGTGGGCGTCACGGCCGAGCAGCTCGCGGCGCTGCGCGAGCGGGGCATCGTATGACCGTCGCGCTGTACGTGCCCGGCGATCGGCCGGACCGGTTCGCGAAGGCCGTCGCGGCAGGCGCCGACCTCGTGATCCTCGACCTCGAGGATGCCGTGGCGGCGAGCGCGAAGGATGCGGCGCGCAGCGCGGTCGACGCGTGGCTCGCCGAGCACGGCGGCGCCGGGCTGCAGGTGCGCGTCACGGCAGGCTCGGCCGCGGACCTCGCGATGCTCGTACGCCACGACGTGGACGTCCGACTGCCGAAGGTGCGCGGCGCGGCCGACGTCGACGCCGTCGTCGACCGGCTCGAGCGGCCGATCCACGCCCTCGTCGAGGATGCCGCGGGCCTGACGGCGCTCGACGAGATCGCCAGCCACCCCGCGGTCGCGACGATCGCGATCGGCGAGGCCGACCTGCGTGCCGATCTCGCCGCGACGAGCCCCGCGATGCTGCAGCACGCGCGCATCCTGCTCGTCGTCGCCGCACGCGCCGCAGGGCTCCCCGCGCCGCTGCTGGCCGCCTACCCCGGCATCCGCGACCTCGATGGGCTCGCCGCCGACACGGCCGCGGGCGTCGCGCTGGGGTTCGGCGGTCGCACGGCGGTGCATCCGGCGCAGATCGCGGTGATCCGGC
Organism: Agrococcus sp. AC640b; assembly: GCF_979255995.1. Taxonomy (NCBI): domain Bacteria; kingdom Bacillati; phylum Actinomycetota; class Actinomycetes; order Micrococcales; family Microbacteriaceae; genus Agrococcus; species Agrococcus sp. AC640b. The sequence continues at coordinate 69,912 of NZ_CEEDMM010000004.1, read as the reverse complement.
AGGCGCTCGCACCGTCTCACGAGGAGGTGGCGTGGGCGCGCGCGGCGCTCGCGGCGCTCGACGGCGTCGGTGCCGGCGTCGCGACGCTCGCGGACGGCGCGATGGTCGACGAGGCGATGGCGAGCCGCGCGCGTGCGATCCTCGCGCGCACCGGCAGCGACACCGCGTTCCGATAGCATCCGGCCATGGGTGCCGTCCGCGCGAAGCGCAGCACGCCTCCGCGTCCCGCGTTGAGCCTGCGCATCGCGCTGCTGCTCGTCGCGATCGCGCTGCTCGTCCCGACGCTCACCTCGCTCGCGCACCTGCTGGCGGTCGCGTACGCCGGAGGCCCGGAGGGCTCGCTGCAGACGTATCAGGTGCGCCTGTGCAGGCGTGGCAACTGCCTCGGCGACGGCGCGCAGGCGGGGCCGACGTCGGTGGCGACGGCCGGCGCCGTGCTCGCGCTGCCGTGGATGGTCGCGGGCGTCGGGCTCGTCGTGGCGCTGCTCACGCGTCGGCGCGGGTGGATGACCGTGCCGCTCACGATCGTGCACGCCATCTTCGTGCTCACGCTCTGGAACCAGCTGGCGTACGCCGCGGCCGGTGGCGCGTGGTGGGGGCAGGTGCTGCTCGTGGCGATCCTGCTCGGCCTGCCGCTGGCGATGGTGGGGCTCGGCGAGCTCGCGATCCCGGTGTGGCGGCAGCCGAGCCGGCAGGAGCCGGAGCCCCCCGTGCTCGCGGGCGCAGGCGGGTCCATTGCCGCGCAGGCCGCGCGCGGCCGGGCGTGGACGCCGCCGACGCCGCCTGCCGACGCGCGCCTGACAGGCCTCGGCGCGCTCGCGCAGGCGTTCCCCAAGCTCGAGGCGCAGCGCGTCGCGGGCGTCCCGGCCGCGCCCGTCGTGGCGCCGCCTGCGCCGCCGACCGCCGCACCGCGCGGCTAGCGTCGCGGTGCGGCGGCGACGCTCATGCGCCGGGCACGTGCCGCTCGTCGGGGCCGTCGTAGGCCGCCAGCGGGCGGATGAGCGCGTTCGCGGCCGCCTGCTCCATGACGTGCGCCGTCCAGCCGGTGATGCGCGATGCCACGAACAGCGGCGTGAACGTGGGGGTGTCGAACCCCATGAGGCGGTACGCGGGACCCGACGGGTAGTCGAGGTTCGGGTGGATGCCCTTGCGCTCGACGAACTCGCGCTCGAGCTCCTCGTACAGCGCGAGCATGTCGTGCGCGTCGTAGTGCTCGACGAGCGCGTCGAGCGCCGCCCGCATCGTCGGCACGCGCGAGTCGCCGTGCTTGTAGACCCGGTGCCCGAAGCCCATGATCTTGCGCTTCTCGGCGAGGGCCGCATCGAGCCACCCCGACACCTTCGAGGCATCGCCGATCTCGTCGAAGAGGTGCATGACGGCCTCGTTGGCGCCGCCGTGCAGCGCGCCCTTCAGCGCACCGATCGCGCCGACGACCGCGGAGTACAGGTCGGCCGTCGTCGACGTGATGACGCGTGCGGTGAACGTCGAGGCGTTGAACGAGTGCTCGGCGTACAGCACCATCGAGCGCCGGAACGCGTCGACGACGACCGGCTCGGGCTCCTCGCCGAACGTCATCCAGAGGAAGTTCGCCGAGTAGTCGAGGTCGTCGCGCGGGGCGACGATGTCCTGGCCGCGCCTGCGTCGCTGGTCGTACGCGACCATCGCGGGGATCCTGGCGAGCAGGCGCACCGACTTGTCGAGGTCGGATGCCGGGGATGCGTCGTTCGCATCGGGGTCGTCGGCGCCCGTCGCCGACACCGCGGTGCGCAGCACGTCCATGGGGTGCGCGGTGTCCGGCGAGCGGTCGATGAGCTCGCGCGTGAGCGGATCGAGCGCACGGTCGCCGCGCTCCTGCCGCTGCAGCGCGTCGAGCTCGGCCTCGGTGGGCAGCTCCCCGTGCCACAGCAGATGCGCGACGGCCTCGAACGACTGCGTGTCGGCCAGCTCCTGCACGGGGTAGCCGCGGTACAGCAGGCTGTTCGTGTCCGGGTTGACCTTCGAGATCGCCGTCGTGTCGACGACGACGCCCGCGAGGCCCTTCTTGATGTCCTGGTCGGTCATGGCCGCTCCTTCGCGTCGGTGGTGCCGGTGGGTGCGCCGGGCACCTCGAAGTCGAACACGCCCGCGTCGAACGACGCGTACGCCTCGTAGTCGTTGAGCTCGTAGAGCCTCGCCCGAGTCTGCATGGTCTGCACCTGCGACGCCAGCGACCCCTCGTCGACGAGCGCGTCGAGCGCGCGCTCGATGGCGCCGAAGGCGACGCGCAGCAGCGACACGGGATGGATGACCATGCTCACCCCGACGTCCTCGAGCTGCTGCGCCGTCCACAGCGGGCTCTTGCCGAACTCCGTCATGTTCGCGAGGATCGGCACCTCGACGGCGGCTCGGATCGCGGCGAACTCGTCGAGCGAGCCCATGGCCTCCGGGAAGATCGCGTCGGCTCCCGCGTCGACGAGCGCCTTCGCGCGGTCGGCGGCTGCGCCGAGCCCCTCGACGCCGCGCACGTCGGTGCGGGCCATGATGACGAGCCCGGGGTCGCGGCGCGCGGCGACCGCGGCGGCGATGCGCTGCGACGCGACGGCGAGCGGCACGACCTCCTTGCCGTCGAGGTGCCCGCATCGCTTGGGGTTCACCTGGTCCTCGATGTGCAGGCCCGCGACGCCTGCATCCTCGAGCTCGTGGACGGTGCGCGCGACGTTCATCGGCTCGCCGAAGCCCGTGTCGGCGTCGACGAGCACGGGCAGCGACGTCTGACGTGCGACCTGGTGCGCGCGCTGCGCGACCTCGGTGAGCGTCGTGAGGCCGATGTCGGGCAGGCCGAGCTCCGCCGCCATCACGGCGCCCGAGAGGTAGACGCCCTCGAACCCCTTGGCCTCGATGAGCGCGGTCGACAGCGGCGTGAACGCGCCGGGGAAGCGTTGGATGCGCCCGGACGCGAGCCCGAGACGGAACGCCTGCCGCTTCGCGCGGGCGTCGATGGGGGAGGAGAGCACGAGTGGATCCCTTCGCGTCAGAACAGGCCGCGGGTGGTCGCGGGCACGATGAGGCCCGCTGGGGCTGCGACGGTCAGCTGCCGGACCTCGTCGGCCGTGAGCTCGGGCAGGCGCTCGGCGAGGCCGATGAAGCGGGTCAGCTCGCCTGCGTCGACGACGCCGTCGGCGAGCGTGTGCAGCTTCTCGAGGTACTGGGCCCTCGCGAACGGCCGCGCCCCTGCCGGGTGCGCGTCGGCGACGGCGATCTCGTCGACGATGCGCTCGCCGGTCGTCAGCGTGATCTCGATGCGGCCGCCGAACGCCTTCACCGCGGGGTCGGGGTCGTGGTAGCGCCGCGTCCACTCGGCGTCCTCGACCGTCGTGACCTTCCGCCACAGCTCGATGGTGTCTGGCCGGCCCGCACGCTCGGGCGCGTACGAGTCGACGTGGTGCCAGCCGCCGTCCTGCAGCGCGACGGCGACGATGTACGGGATCGAGTGGTCGAGCGTCTCGCGCGACGCCGTCGGGTCGTACTTCTGCGGGTCGTTGGCGCCCGAGCCGATCACGAAGTGCGTGTGGTGGCTCGTGTGCAGCACGATCGAGTCGACGTTCGCCGCCTCGCGCAGCTCGGGGCGCTCGGTGCCGAGGCGACGGGCGAGGTCGATCCACGCCTGCGCCTGGTACTCGGCCGAGTGCTCCTTCGTGTACGTGTCGAGGATCGCCCGCTTCGGCTCGCTGAGCGCGGGCAGCGGCACCTCGTAGCGCGCCTCCCAGCCTCCCAGCAGCCAGGCGATGACGCCGTCCTCGCCCTCGTAGATGGGCGTGGGGCTCGTCTGGCCGCGCATGGCGCGGTCGACGGCCTCGACGGCCATCTTGCCTGCGAAGGCGGGCGCGTGCGCCTTCCACGTCGAGATCTCGCCCTTGCGGGACTGCCGCGTCGCGGTCGTCGTGTGGAGCGCCTGGCCGACGGCCTGGAAGATCGTCGCGGCGTCGAGGCCGAGCAGCGTGCCGATGCCGGCAGCGGCCGAGGGGCCCAGGTGCGCGACGTGGTCGATCTTGTGCTCGTGGAGGCAGATCGCGCGCACGAGGTCGACCTGGATCTCGTAGCCGGTCGCGATGCCGCGCACGAGCGCTGCGCCGTCGGCGCCGACGTGCTGGGCGACGGCGAGGATGGGCGGGATGTTGTCGCCGGGGTGCGAGTAGTCGGCGGCGAGGAACGTGTCGTGGAAGTCGAGCTCGCGCACCGCGACGCCGTTGGCCCACGCCGCCCACTCGGGGCTCACGCGGTCGTCGATGCCGAAGACCGACGCACCGGGTGCGGACGGGTGCCGCTGCGCCTGCTCGCGCGCGGCGGTCACGGGGGCGCGCGTGAGGCTCGCGATCGCGACGGAGGCGTTGTCGAGCACGCGGTTCACGATCATCTCGGTCACGTCGGCGTCGATCGCGACGGGGTCGGTCGCGACCTCGGCGATGCGCCATGCCAGCTGCTGCTCGCGCGGCAGGGGCTCGGCGCTGCGGTGGGCGCGAAGGTGGTGGAGCTCGGTCATGGGGTCCTCTCGTCGGCGGGGTCGTCGGACGCGTCACGGGCGTCGGGGGATGCTGGGGCCAGGGCGAGCTCGACGCTCGCGAGGGCGTGGTGGAGGTGCACGTGCGTGGCGTGGGCGGCGAGGTCGCCGTCGCCGACGGCGATGGCACGGGCGATGAGCGCATGCTCGGCTGCGGAGGCGCGCAGTCGCTCGGGCCGGTCGCTCGCGAGCCTGCGCACCCTGCCGAGGTGGGCGCGCACGGGCTGCAGCGCTCGTGCGAGGAAGTCGTTGGCGACGGCGGCCTCGATCGCGGCGTCGAGCTCGGCGACGCGCGCGTAGTAGGCGGCGACGTCGGCGGTCGCGTCCGCGCGCTCGAAGGTGGCCGCGAGGACCGCGAACGCGGAGCGGTCGGCGTCGCCGCGCGACGCCGCGAGCCTCGCGGCGGACTCCTCCAGTGCGCGCCGCACGGCGAAGAGGTCGCGGATCTGCGCGAGCGACACGTCGGCGACGACCGTGACGCGAGCGCTGCGCTGCACGACGAGCCCCTCGGCCTCGAGTCGATCGAGCGCCTCGCGCAGCGGCGTCCTGCTCACGCCGAGCCTCGCGGCCTGCTCCACCTCGCCGAGCACGGTGCCGGGTGCGAGGGCCCCGGACTGGATGTCGTCGCGCAGCGTGCGCGTCACTCGCTCGCTCGCCCGCATCGCATCCCCCATCGGCCACCGTCGCGCCCCAGTGTATGCACTCCCGGCCTTCGCGCGACAGACGGGACATCGATGCTCGCCGTGTGGATGCACTGGCGGCGAGGTCAGGTGCCGCAGAAGGTCCGGTAGGCGCCGAAGGTCTCGGGTGCAGGCTCGGCGTACCGCTCGAAGCCCGCACGCTCGGCGTACGGCATCGTCACCGCATCCAGCAGCCGCTCGAACGGCGCGAGGTCGCCGTCGGTCGCGGCGTCGAGCGCCTCCTCCACGAGATGGTTGCGAGGGATCACGACGGGATTCGTCGCGGCCATCGCCTCGGCATCCGGACGCAGCGCCATCCACCGCCGAGCCCAGGCGTCGAACCCCGGCGCCGCGCCCAGCAGCGCGTGCATCCTCGCGTCGTCGCCGCGCGCGGCGTCGGTGAGCGCTCGGAAGCACGACGTGTGGTCGGCGCGCGTCGTCTGCAGCATGTCGACGAGCTCGCCGACGAGCGCGGACGCCGCCTGCGCATCCTGGTGCTCGCGGAGGCCGAGCTTCGCGAGCATGCCTGCGGTCCAGGCGCTCGCGTGCTGCGGCCCGAAGTCGTCGAGCGCCGACTGCGCGAGCGCGAGCGCTGCGCCCGGGTCGTCGTCGAGCACGGGCAGGAGGGCCTCGGCGAGTCGGGCGAGGTTCCAGGCGGCGATGCCCGGCTGGTTGCCGTAGGCGTAGCGGCCGTCGACGTCGATCGAGCTGTAGACCGCGTGGGCGTCGAAGGCGTCGAGGAAGGCGCACGGGCCGTAGTCGATGGTCTCGCCCGAGAGCGTCATGTTGTCGGTGTTCATCACGCCGTGCACGAAGCCGACGAGCATCCACTGCGCCACGAGCTCGGCCTGCGCGGCGATCACGCGCTGCAGCAGCGCCAGGCTCGGGACCTCCGCGTCGACCAGGTCGGGATGATGCCGGTCGACCGCGTGATCGACGAGGCGACGCAGCAGGGCCCGGTCGCCGGAGGCGCTGGCGTGCTGGACGCTGCCGACGCGCAGGTGGCTGCTCGCGGTCCGAGCGAGCACGGCGCCGGGCAGCGTCGTCTCGCGACGCACCTCCGCGCCCGTGGCGACGACGGCGAGCGAGCGCGTCGTGGGGATGCCGAGCGCGTGCATCGCCTCGCTGACGAGGTGCTCGCGCAGCATCGGGCCGACCGCCGCGAAGCCGTCGCCCGCCCGTGCCGTCGGCGTGCGCCCCGAGCCCTTGAGGTGGAGGTCGATGAGTCGCCCGTCTGGAGCGCGCAGCTCGCCGAGCAGCAGGGCGCGTCCGTCGCCCAGGCGCGGCGAGTAGTGGCCGAACTGGTGGCCTGCGTGGACCTGCGCGACGGGCTCGGCGCCCTCCGGCACCAGCGCGCCCGTGAGCAGTCGCACGCCGCTCGGCGTGCGCAGCTCCTGCGGATCGAGACCGAGCTCCGCCGCGAGCGGCTCGTTGAGCACGAGCAGCCGCGGGTCGGGAGGCTCCGCGGCGCGCCAGGGGATCGCCATCTCCGGCAGGGCGCTGGCGAAGCGGCGCTCGAGGGCGATGGTCGGCTGCGGTGCAGTGGCCATGTGGCCGAGCGTACGCGCGTCCAGCGTCAGCGCGACCCGAGGTTCGACAGCGCCGCGCCGAGCCCGGCGACCACGAGCACGACGATGCCGAGCACGTGCACGACGCGGCCGACGACGAGCATGGGCAGGTCGCGCCCGTCGTAGCCGGCAGGGCGGAACATGAGGCCGCGTGCGCCGCGGCTCCAGCCGATGCGGAACCCGATGCGACGCAGCGCGTGCGACGGCGCGGAGAACGCGGCGCCGGCGCGCTCGCGCGGCGCCTTCCACGCCGCCTGCGCCGCATACCAGGCGATGACGACGAAGGGCATGGCGAGCGTCGCGCCCCACGCCACGAGCGCGACGCCGATCGCCGTGCCCGCGCCGCCCTCCAGCGCCGTGGCCAGTGCGATGCCTCCCGCTGCGAGGCCCACGCCTGCAGGCACGAGGACGATGCCCCATGCCCAGCCGGGATGCGCGCTCCCGTGCGGCGCGCGCCGCACGCGTCCTGCGTCCTGCCAGGTCATGCCTGCCTCCTCGTTCGCCTCCACGCTAGGCCGAGGCGGCTGGACGCTCGGCGGCGCGCCGGCTACGCGCCGAGGTCGCGCTCGAGCACGGGCGCGAGACGGAAGGGGATGAGCTCGCCCATCGACAGCCACGTCTCGGTGCGCACGACGCCGTCGCACTGCAGCACGAGCTTGTTCACGCGGTACAGATCCTCGGCGTCCTTGCAGACGCAGCGCACGAGCATGTCGGCCTGGCCCGCGATGCCGTGCGCCTGCACGACCTCGGGGATCTGCTGCAGCTGCGCGACGACGAGGTCGATCTTCGGCTGGTCGACGTGCGTCGCCATGAACACCGTCAGCGGGTAGCCGAGCGCCTCGGCGTGCAGCCTGCGATCGAAGCCCTGCAGCGCCTCGGAGCCCTCGAGCGCCTGCACGCGTGCCTGCACGGTGTTGCGAGCGAGGCCCAGCCGCTCGGCGATCGCGACGATCGTCGAGCGCGGGTGCTCGGTCATGGCGAGCAGGATCTTGCGATCGGTGTCATCGACGACGCGCATGCACCGCATCCTATGCCTCTCGCATGCATGCGGGAAGCATTCTGCGCAATCGGGCGCGTCGGGATTGCTCGATCTGCTCGACGTCGTTAGCGTGGCATGCGCAGGGTCTCGACAGGGGCCCTCGCACCGGGGATGCACCCACGAGGTGCGTGAACGAGGAGGTTCCGCCCATGTCGCTGACCGTACCCGCGCCCGTGCCGGCGCTCGCAGCAGGGCTCGACGAGCCGCTGAGCGTGCTGCACCCGGACGGATCCCGCCACGCGAGCGAGCTGCTCGACGCCCACCTGGGCGACGTCGACGAGCATGCGCTCACCGATCTCTACGTCGACCTGTCGATCCTGCGCCGCATCGACGCCGAGGCGTTCGCGCTCACGCGCCAGGGCGAGCTGCTGCTGTGGCCGCCGTCGCAGGGGCAGGAGGCTGCGCAGATCGGCTCGGGGCGCGCGCTGCGCGACACCGACTTCGTCTTCGGCTCGTACCGCGAGCACGGGCTCGCGTACCTGCGCGGCGTCGACCAGGGCGAGGCGATGCGGGTGTGGAAGGGCGTGCAGCAGTCGGGCTGGGATCCGATGGAGCACCACCTCGCGACGCCGCAGATCATCATCGGCGCGCAGTCGCTGCACGCGACCGGCTACGCGATGGCCTCGACGCTCGACGGCTCCGACGACGTCGCCGTCGCCTACTTCGGCGACGGCGCGACGAGCGAGGGCGACGTCAACGAGGCGATGGTGTTCGCCAGCGCGTTCCAGGCGCCCGTGATCTTCGTCTGCCAGAACAACCAGTACGCGATCTCCGAGCCCGTCGCGGTGCAGTCGGGCTTCCCGCTCGCGCTGCGCCCCACGGGCTTCGGCATCCCCGCGCTGCGCGTCGACGGCAACGACGTGCTCGCGATGCTCGCCGCCACGCGCATCGCCGTCGAGCGCGCGCGCTCGGGCGGCGGCCCCACGTTCATCGAGGCCATGACCTACCGCATGGGCCCGCACACCTCCACCGACGACCCCAAGCGCTACCGCGACGAGGACGAGGTCGCCGCGTGGCGCGCGAAGGATCCGATCGTGCGGCTCGAGCGGCACCTCGAGGCGCTCGGCGCCCCCATCGAGCGCATCCGCGAGGAGGCGAAGATCCGCTGCGACGCCGTCGCGAAGGAGCTGCGCGCCGCCGTCACCGCCGTCGACGTGCCCGACCCGCGCGCGCTCTTCGACCACGTCTACACGGCGCCCACGAAGCGCCTGACGCGACAGCTCGCCGAGCACGACGCGTTCGTCGCGAGCGTCGAGGGCGAGGAGCACGCGTGAGCCAGCAGCAGCCCGTCCTCGAGCAGCAGCCGGAGCAGCAGCAGGCGCCTCAGGAGCAGGCGCCGGAGCAGCAGCCGACGCAGATGCAGCTCGGCAAGGCCCTCGGTGCCGCGATGCACGACGCCCTCGAGGCCGACGACCGCGTCTTCCTCATGGGTGAGGACATCGGTGCGCTCGGCGGCGTCTTCCGCGTGACCGACGGCCTGCAGGCCACGTTCGGGCCGAAGCGCGTCATCGACTCGCCGCTGGCGGAGTCGGCGATCATCGGCACCGCGATCGGCATGGCCTACCGCGGCTACCGGCCGGTCGTCGAGATCCAGTTCGACGGCTTCATCTACCCGGGCTTCGACCAGATCGTCGCGCAGGTCGCCAAGCTGCACTACCGCACGAAGGGGCGCGTGCGGATGCCGCTCACGATCCGCGTGCCCTACGGCGGCGACATCGGCTCGGTCGAGCACCACTCCGAGAGCCCCGAGTCGTACTTCGCGCACACTGCGGGCCTGCGGGTCGTGACGGCGTCGACGCCGCAGGAGGCGTACTCGACCCTGCGCGCCGCGATCGCGAGCGACGACCCCGTGCTGTTCTTCGAGCCGAAGTCCCGCTACTGGTCGAAGGGCGACGTGGATCGCACGATCGTGCGCGACCTCGACTCGGCCGAGGTGCTCGTGCACGGTCGCGACGTCACGCTCGCGACCTACGGTCCCGTCGTGAAGACGGCGCTCGACGCCGCCGTCGCGGCGTCCGACGAGGGCATCGAGATCGAGGTCATCGACCTGCGCTCCATCTCGCCGCTCGACGTCGACGCCGTCGTGGCGAGCGTGGAGCGCACCGGCCGCCTCGTGGTCGCGCACGAGGCGCCCAAGGAGGCGTCGGTGTCGTCGGAGCTCGTCGCGAGCGTCGTCGAGCGGGCGTTCGCGTCGCTGCAGGCGGCACCCGAGCGCGTCACCGCCTACGACACCCCGTATCCGCCGAGCGCCTTCGAGGAGGCGTACCTGCCGAGCGTCGACCGCATCCTCGACGCCGTCGACCGCACGCTCGGTCGCCGCAGCTCGCGCTCGGTCGCGACGACCACGGGAGGCACCCGATGACCACCTTCAGGCTGCCGGACCTCGGCGAGGGACTCACGGAGTCCGAGATCGTGCGCTGGCTCGTCGCCGAGGGCGACGAGGTCGAGCTGAACCAGATCCTCGCGGAGGTCGAGACGGCGAAGGCCGTCGTCGACCTGCCGAGCCCCTACGCGGGCGTCGTGCGCCGCCTGCACGCGGGCGAAGGGGAGACGATCGCCGTCGGCGCACCGCTCATCGACTACGACGTCGAGGGTGCAGAGCCCGCCGGCGGCGACGCACCGCGTGCCGACGCGGCGATGGAGCCAGCCGCGGCGGAGCCCACCGAGGCACGGGAGCCCGACGCGCAGCCGGCACCCGCGGAGCCCGTCGAGGACAGGAAGCCCGCAGACACGAAGCCCGTCGAGGAGCGCGTGAGCGTGCTCGTCGGCTCGGTGAAGCTCGGCACGGGCGCGAGGGCCACGCGCCGTCGCCGCACGTTCGAGCCCACGCCGTTCGTGCGCGACGAGCGCCGCCCGGCCAAGGCGTACCCGCCCGTGCGAGCCCTCGCTCGTCAGCGCGGCATCGACCTCACCGCGATCGAGCCGACGGGGGAGGACGGCGTCGTCACGCGTGCCGACCTCGACCGCATCGGCTCGGCGCCTGCGGCGCAGGCCCAGGCCGCGACGCCGACGCGCACGTCACGGCGCGAGCGCGTCACGGGCCTGCGCAAGCACACGGCGAAGGCCATGACGGCCTCGGCGTTCACCGCACCGCACGCCGCCGTGTTCCTGCAGGTCGACGTGACCGAGACGCGCGAGCTCGTCGAGCTGCTCAAGGGGCGGGCACGCGGCGAGGCGTCGCCGACGTTCCTGTCGATGGCGTGCCGCGCCATCCTGCTCGCCGCCGCACGCACGCCAGAGGTCAACAGCACCTTCCACGCCGACGCGAACGAGATCGAGGTGCACGGCGCCGTCAACCTCGGCGTCGCCGTGGCCACCGACCGCGGCCTGGTCGTGGCGAGCGTCGACGACGCCGACCGGCTCGATGCGACCGAGCTCGCCGGCGCCATCCGCACGCAGGCCGAGCGTGCCCGCGCGGGCGAGCTGACGCCCGCCGAGCTCACGTCGTCGACCCTCACGGTGTCGAACGTCGGCGTCTTCGGCGTCGACGGCGGCGTGCCCATCCTCAACCCGGGCGAGTCGGTGATCCTCGCGCTCGGCACCGTGCGCCGCACGCCGTGGGAGCACCGGGGCGAGATCGCGCTGCGCGACGTCATGCAGATCACGGTCTCGTTCGACCACCGCGTGCTCGACGGCAAGGAGGCGAGCGCGTTCATCGCCGACGTCGGCGCGCTGCTCGAGCACCCCGGCCTCGCGCTGGCGAGGCGCTGACGATGGGAGGGCACTGACGTGGAACGGCTCACGACGACCGTCGACGCTGCCTCGCCTGAGGGCACGGCGCGCGCCGATGCCATGCGCGGGCTCGTCGCCGACCTGCGCGATCGGCTCGAGCACGCGGCGCTCGGCGGCCCCGAGCGCTCGCGCGAGCGCCACGTCGCCCGCGGCAAGCTGCTGCCCCGCGACCGCGTCGAGCGGCTGCTCGACGCCGGCAGCCCGTTCCTCGAGGTCGCACCGCTGGCCGCGACCGGCATGTACGACGACGAGGCGCCGGCGGCCGGCGTCATCGCAGGCATCGGCCTCGTCTCGGGCCGTCACGTCATGATCGTCGCGAACGATGCGACGGTGAAGGGCGGCACCTACTTCCCGATGACGGTCAAGAAGCATCTGCGGGCGCAGGAGATCGCGGCCGAGAACCGCCTGCCGTGCGTCTACCTCGTCGACTCGGGCGGCGCCTACCTGCCGATGCAGGACGAGGTCTTCCCCGACCGCGAGCACTTCGGCCGCATCTTCTACAACCAGTCGCGCATGAGCGCGGCCGGCATCGCGCAGATCGCATGCGTCATGGGCTCGTCGACCGCTGGCGGCGCGTACGTGCCCGCCATGAGCGACGAGACGGTCATCGTGGCGCAGCAGGGCACGATCTTCCTCGGCGGACCGCCGCTCGTGAAGGCCGCGACCGGCGAGGTCGTCTCGGCCGAGGACCTCGGCGGCGGCGAGCTGCACACGACGGTCTCGGGCGTCGCCGACCACCTCGCCGACGACGACGAGCACGGCCTGCGCATCGTGCGCGACATCGTCGCGACGCTGCCGCCGAGCCCCGCCCCGCCGTGGGAGGTGCTCGCCGCCTCCGAGCCCGCCGTCGACCCCGCGACGCTCGCCGCCGCGGTGCCGCCGGACCTGCAGACGCCCTACGACGTGCGCGAGGTCATCGCGAGGGTCGTCGACGACTCCGCGTTCCACGAGTTCAAGGCTGGCTTCGGCACGACGCTCGTCACGGGCTTCGCACGCATCTGGGGCCACCCGGTCGGCATCGTCGCGAACGCGGGCGTGCTGTTCTCGGAGTCGGCGCAGAAGGGCGCGCACTTCATCGAGCTGTGCGACCAGCGCGGCATCCCCCTCGTGTTCCTGCAGAACATCGCCGGCTTCATGGTCGGCAGCGAGTACGAGCGCGGCGGCATCGCCAAGCACGGCGCGAAGATGGTCACGGCCGTCTCGTGCGCGCGCGTGCCGAAGCTCACGGTCGTGATCGGCGGCTCGTTCGGGGCGGGCACGTACTCGATGTGCGGCCGTGCCTACTCGCCGAGGTTCCTGTGGCTGTGGCCCACCGCACGCGTGTCGGTCATGGGTGGTCCGCAGGCGGCGTCGGTGCTCTCGACGGTCAAGCGCGACCAGATCGAGGCGGCGGGCGGCACGTGGACGGCGGCGGAGCAGGACGCGTTCGAGGCGCCCGTCCGCGCGCAGTACGAGCAGCAGGGATCCCCGTTCTACTCCACCGCGCGTCTGTGGGACGACGGCGTCATCGATCCCGCCGACACGCGCCGCGTGCTCGGTCTCGCCCTCGACGTCGTCGGCCGTGCGCCGATGCCCGACGTGCGCTACGGCGTCTTCAGGATGTGATGGCCGTGCTGCAGAAGGTCCTCATCGCCAATCGCGGCGAGATCGCCGTGCGCATCGTGCGCACGCTCGACCGGCTCGGGATCGCCTCCGTCGCCGTGTACTCCGACGCCGACGTCGACGCACCCCACGTGCGCGCCGCGGGCGAGGCCGTGCGCCTCGGCCCCGCCGACGCGAGGCAGTCGTACCTCGCGATCGACCGCGTCGTCGCCGCCGCCGTCGCGACCGGCGCCGACGCCATCCACCCCGGCTACGGCTTCCTCGCCGAGTCCGCCGCCTTCGCCCGCGCGTGCGCCGACGCGGGCATCGTGTTCGTCGGCCCCGGCCCCGCCGCCATCGACACGATGGGCGACAAGATCCGCGCCCGCGCCGCCGTCGAGGCGCGCGGCGTCGCCACCGTGCCCGGCATCGCCGAGCCCGGTCTCGACGACGACGCGCTCGTCGCGGGCGCCGAGCGCATCGGCTACCCCGTGCTCGTGAAGCCCTCCGCGGGTGGTGGCGGCAAGGGCATGCACCGCGTGGACGATCCCGCCGATCTGCCTGCCGCGCTGCAGCAGGCGCGCCGCGAGGCTGCGGCGGCGTTCGGCGACGACACGCTCTTCGTCGAGCGGTTCGTCGCGAACCCTCGCCACATCGAGGTGCAGGTGCTCGCCGACGCGCACGGCCGCGTCATCCACCTCGGCGAGCGCGAGTGCTCCTTGCAGCGCAGGCACCAGAAGGTGATCGAGGAGGCGCCCAGCGCCCTCCTCACCGACGAGCAGCGCGCCGCGATCGGCACGGCGGCGTGCGAGACGGCGCGCTCGGTCGGCTACGTCGGTGCAGGCACCGTCGAGTTCATCGTCTCGGCCGACCGGCCGGACGAGCCGTTCTTCATGGAGATGAACACGCGGCTGCAGGTCGAGCACCCCGTGACGGAGGCCGTGACGGGCGTCGACCTCGTCGAGCAGCAGCTGCGCGTGGCAGCCGGCGAGCCGCTGGGCATCGCGCAGGAGCAGGTGCGTCTGTCGGGCCACGCGATCGAGGCGCGTGTGTACGCGGAGGACCCAGCGGCTGGCTTCCTGCCGACGGGTGGCGAGATCGTCGCGCTCACCTGGCCGGCCGGCGTGCGCGTGGATGCGGGCGTCGAGCGCGGCTCGGTGGTCTCGTCGAGCTACGACCCCATGCTCGCGAAGGTCATCGCGCACGCCGCGACTCGCGAGCAGGCCATCGCGAGGCTCGACGAGGCGCTCGCGGCCACGCACGTGCTGGGCGTGACGACGAACGTGCCGTTCCTGCGCGCGCTGCTCGCAGAGCCCGCCGTCGTCGCGGGCGACCTCGACACGGGACTCATCGACCGCGAGGCCGAGCGGCTCGTCGCACGGCCCGTGCCGGCCGGCGTGCTCGCCCAGGCGGCGCTCGTGCTGCTCGACCGTGCACCGCGGGGCGAGCGCGCATGGGGCCGCGACGGCTGGCGCGTCGGCGGCGCCCGCGGCGCGTCGGTGCGCCTCGCCGACGGTGACGGCATCGCGACCGTGACGCTGCTGCCGGGCGGCGATGGCCGCGCGGGGGACTTCGGGTTCATCGGCGGGCACGCGCCCGCGCTGCCCGTCCAGATGCGCGTCGAGCGTGCCAGGTCGTACGCCACGATCATCGAGCTCGAACGGCCGCGCGCCACGCACGTCACCGCCGACGGCGACGTGTGGCTCGCGCTGTCGAGCGGCGACTGGCTCGTCGAGCACGCCCGCCCCGCGGTGCGCGCCCGCGCCGGCGCGTCCGCGTCGCCCACGCTCGCCTCGCCCATGCCCGGCACGGTCGTGGCGGTGCACGCCGCAGACGGCGACGTCGTCGAGGAGGGGCAGGCGCTCGTGAGCGTCGAGGCCATGAAGATGGAGCACGTGCTGCGCGCGCCGACGACGGGGGCCGCCCGCATCCACGTCGCCGTCGGCGACACGGTGCGGCGCGGGCAGGAGGTCGCGGCCGTCGAGGTCGCCGCCGAGCCCGCCGACGCGGCGCGCGCAGCAGCAGAGGCAGAGGGGGAGCGATGACCGAGCGCCGCATCCGGCAGCGAGGGCTGTGGTTCGACGAGTACGAGCCGGGCACGATCTACGAGCACCGACCGGGTCGCACGATGACCGAGGCCGACAACGTGCTGTTCACGACGCTCACGATGAACACGCAGTCGCTGCACCTCGACGCCGCATGGGCCTCGGGCACCGAGTTCGGCGAGCGGCTCGTGAACTCGATGCACACGCTCTCGACGCTCGTGGGGCTCTCGGTGGCGCAGCTCACGCAGGGCACGATCGTGGCGAACCTCGGCTTCGGCGAGATCCGCTTCCCCGCGCCCGTGCGGCACGGCGACACGCTCTACGCCGAGACGCGCGTCGTCGACGCTCGGCCCTCGTCGTCGCGGCCGGGCCAGGGCATCGTGACGCTCGAGCACACGGGGCGCAACCAGCACGGCGAGGTCGTGGCCGTCGCGACGCGCAGCGTGCTCATGCAGGGACGCCCGGACGCGGACGCCCATGCGGGCGACGACGCGCAGGAGCAGCAGTGACCTTCGCGATGGGGCCTGCGCTGCTCTTCTGCCCAGGCGACCGGCCCGACCGGTTCGGCAAGGCCGCCGACCGTGCGGACGCCGTGATCCTCGACCTCGAGGATGCCGTCGCACCCGCGGCGAAGGCAGCGGCTCGCGAGGCGATCGCATCGGCGACGCTCGATCCGGCGCGCACGATCGTGCGCGTCAACGCCGTCGCCGAGGGCATGCTCGACGCCGACCTCGACGCCGTGCGCCGTGCGGGCATCACGACCGTCATGCTCGCCAAGACGGAGTCGGCGGCCGACCTCGACGCGTTCGCAGGCCTAGACGTCGTCGCGCTGTGCGAGACCGCCGCCGGCGTCGTGCACGCCGTCGAGATCGCCGCGCACGAGCGCGTCGTCGCCCTCATGTGGGGCGCCGAGGACCTCGTGGCCTCCATCGGCGGCACCTCGAGCCGCGACGCGACCGGCGCCTACCGCGCGGTCGCGATGCATGCGCGCAGCCACGTGCTGCTCGCCGCCGCCGCCCACGGCCGCGCCGCGATCGACGCGATCCGCACCGACATCGCCGACGTCGACGGGTGTCGCGACGAGGCGCTCGACGCAGCCGCCTCCGGATTCGCGGCGAAGGCGGCCATCCATCCCGCGCACGTCGCCCCCATCCGCGACGCCTTCGCGCCCACGACCGAGCAGCTCGCGTGGGCGCAGCGCGTGCTCGCCGCCGCAGCCGAGCAGCCAGGAGCCTTCCGATTCGAGGGCGCCATGGTCGACGAGCCGATCCTGCGGCACGCGCGCAGCGTGCAGGCCCGCGGCGCCGCCGCCCCCGACGCCACCCAGACCACCCCGCCCATCCGGCAGGGCGACCCCATCGACGTGCCACGAGCACACGAGGAGGAATCATGACCGCCATCGACCACCAGGCGACGACGAGCGAGCTGCCCGTCGACGGCACCGAGATGCTCGAGCCCGAGCTCCAGCGCCTTGCCGCGCAGGTGCGCACGTTCGCAGACGAGACGATCGCGCCCGCGAGCTACGAGTACGACACGCAGCGTCGCCTGCCCATCGAGATCATCCGCCAGATGGGCGACATGGGACTGTTCGGCCTGCCGCTGCCGACCGAGTACGGCGGACAGGGCAAGTCGTACCTGCACCTGTGCGTCGCCGTCGAGCAGCTCGCGCGCGTCGACCAGTCGATCGCCGTCACGCTCGAGGCGGGCCTCGGTCTCGGAGCCATGCCCATCTACCGCTTCGGCACCGAGGAGCAGCGCCGCACCTACCTGCCGAGCCTCGCTCGGGGCGAGGGCCTCGCCGCCTTCGGCCTCACCGAGGCGGGCGCGGGCTCCGACGCCGGCGCCACGAAGACGACCGCGACGCTCGCCGACGGCTGGTGGACGATCGACGGGACGAAGCAGTACATCACGAACTCCGGCACGCCCATCACGAACGTCGTGACCGTCACGGCCGTCACCGGCGAGGTCGAGAAGCGCGACGGCACCCGCGGCCCCGAGCTGTCGACGATCATCGTGCCCGTGCCGATCGAGGGCTTCACGGCGCTGCCCGCCTACGACAAGGTCGGCTGGCACACCTCCGACACGCACCCGCTCGTGTTCGACGGCGTGAAGGTGCCAGAGGGCAACCTGCTCGGCGAGCGGGGGCGCGGGTTCGCGAACTTCCTCTCGGTGCTCGACGAGGGCCGCGTGGCGTTCGCCGCGCTGTGCGTCGGAGCCGCGCAGGGATGCCTCGAGCAGGCCATCGCGCACGCCAAGCGCCGCGTCGTGTTCGACCGTCCCATCGGCGACAACCAGCACATCGCCTTCACGATCGCACGCATGCAGGCGCGCGTCGCCGGCGCGCGCGCCGTCATGCACGACGCCGCCCGTCGCATCGACGCAGGCCTGCCGTTCACGAAGGAGGCGTCGCTGGCGAAGCTCATCGGCTCGGAGGCCGCGATGGCGAACGCCGCCGACGCGACGCAGATCTGGGGCGGTGCCGGCTTCATGAACGAGAACGTCGTCGCACGCCACTACCGCGACTCGCGCATCCTCACCCTCGGCGAGGGCTCGACCGAGGTGCAGCTGGCGATCATCGCCAGGTCGCTGGGCTTCGAGAAGTCGTTCGGCTGAGGCCGGACCCCCTCGCGATCGAGGCGCGTCGCCGCACGGCGACGCGCCTCGCCTGCGTGGGGCGGCCGCCCCGGTATCGTCGCCCGCGATGAGCGGGGGACGCATGGGACGGCACGGCGGGCTGCAGCACGGGCCGAGGCACGACGAGGACGACGCGCACGACGTCGACCCCGTGCTCGACGCCGAGGTGCGCAGGCGCGAGCGGCTGCGCGACCGCGTGCTGGGCAGGCAGCGCGCCGCTGCGCATCCCGAGGATCACGCGCACGGGCACGCCCACGGACCCGCCGCGCCCGCGACGCCGCGCACGCGCCTCGTGCTCGCGGCGCTGCTGGGGCCCATGCTGCTCGTCGCGCTCATCGGCATGGCCATCCTCTGGCCGCATGCCGACGAGATGCCCGAGTCGCTCCCGTTCGCAGCGGAGGGCGCCGAGGTGCTGCAGGTCGAGTCGACGGGCGTGCCCGATGCGGCGTCGCAGATCGTCACGGCCACGCTCGACGGCGAGGACATCACCGTCACGGTGCCGCCAGAGGTCATCGAGTCGATCGGCCCCGGCGACCAGCTGCGCGTGCTCTACATCCCCGAGGCGGCCATCTACGGCAGCCCGTACGTCTTCATCGACTTCGCCCGCGAGATCCCGCTGTGGATCCTCGCAGCGCTGTACGTGCTCGTCGTCGCGCTCGTCGCGAGATGGCGTGGCCTCGCGGCGATCGTCGGCCTCGTGGGCGCCGGCGCCATGATCCTGCTGTTCACGCTGCCTGCGCTGCTCACGGGGCAGCCGGGACTGCCGGTGGCGCTCGTGACGAGCGCCGTCGTCATGTTCATCGTGCTGTACGTCGCGCACGGGTTCACCGCGAGGACGTCGACCGCGTTGCTCGGCACGCTCATCGGCCTCGCCTTCACGGCCGTCATCGGCTGGTTCGCGACGCAGGGCACGAGCATGACGGGCACGGCGACCGAGGATGCCCGGCTGCTGCTCATCCGCGCCGACCTCGACCTGCAGCAGGTGTTCCTGTGCGGGCTCGTGCTCGCGGGCATGGGTGTGCTGAACGACGTCACGATCACGCAGGCGTCGGCCGTGTGGGAGCTGCGCGCCGCATCGCCGCTGGCATCCCGGCGCGAGCTCTTCGGACGTGCGATGCGCATCGGCCGCGACCACATCGCCTCGACCGTGTACACGATCGCGTTCGCCTACGTCGGCGCCGCGCTGCCGGTGCTCATGATCATGGTGCTCACCGACGCACCCGGGAACGTCGGATGGACGACGGGGCAGATCGCCGAGGAGGTCGTGCGCACGCTCGTCGGGTCGATCGGCCTCGTGCTGGCCATCCCGATCACGACGGTGATCGCCGCGCTCGTCGTGCCCTCGCCGGAGGAGCTCGAGGAGGTCGAGGAGGAGGCAGCTGCCGACGCGACGGGCGAGCTCGTCGTCGTCGACGTGCTCGGCCTGGGCGACGGCGCCGACGGCGGCGGGCTGCGCGACGACGAGCGCCCCGACCCCGCTGCCGAGGACGAGGTGCGCAGGCAGCGCTGACCCGCGCGCCCGTCAGGGAGCGCCGCCCGCGCCGGTCTACGATCGATCCGGCTGATCGACGAGGGAGCATCCGCATGCAGCAGCAGACCGTGCCGGTCCTCGAGATCGGCGGCACGCACGTGACCGCTGCGCTCGTCGACCTCGTCTCGCACGGCGTGCTCGCCGAGCATCGCGGGCATCCGGACGCGCAGGGCTCGGCCGAGCACATCCTTGCCGGGTGGATCGAGACGGCACGACTGCTCGGCCCCGTCGAGGGCGGCTGGGTGGTGGCGATGCCTGGGCCGTTCGACTACGACACGGGCATCGGCCGCTTCCGCGACGTCGGCAAGTTCGACAGCCTCGACGGCGTCGACGTGGGCGCTGCGCTGCGCGAGGCGCTCGGCGCCGACGTGCGCTTCGTGAACGACGCCGACGCGTACGGGCTCGGCGAGTGGTTCGCGGGCGCAGCGGAGGGCTCGACGCGCGCAGTGCTGCTGACGCTCGGCACGGGACTCGGCAGCGCGTTCGTCGCCGACGGATCGCCGGTGACGGCGGGGGAGTCGGTGCCGCTCGACGGCGAGATCCACTTCGAGTCGGTGCGCGGCCTGCCCGTCGAGGACGTCGTCTCGCGTCGAGCCCTCATGGCGGCGGGACTCGTCGCGACGGGGCTCGACCGCGACGTGCACGACCTCGCGATCGCCGCGCGCGACGGCGAGCGCGGCGCGGCCGACGTGCTCGCGTCCGGCTTCGCCGCCGTCGGCGAGGTCATCCGCCCGTGGCTCGAGCGCTTCGGTGCGGAGGTGCTCGTGATCGGCGGGTCGATGTCGCGCTCGTGGGATCTCGTCGAGCCCGCGGTGCGCTCGGGCCTCGGCGGGTGGGAGGGTCGCCTGGAGCGCGCATCGCTCGGCGACACGGCACCGCTGCTGGGAGCCGCATGGTTCGGTCGGGGGTCGACGGTGGTGTAGGCTTGTCGAGTCGCTTCGGCGACGATGAGGGTCTGTGGCGCAGCTGGTAGCGCACCTGCATGGCATGCAGGGGGTCGGGAGTTCGAGTCTCCCCAGATCCACCGAAGGAGCACTGCTCCATCACGCGAGAAGCCCCGCCGCACGGCGGGGCTTCCGTCGTCTTCGGCCGGTTCGCGCGGAGCACGCACGCCGCGGCGAGCCGCTAGCGTGAGCAGATGCTGCCAGCCACCTCCGCATCGCACGCGGGCAGGAGCGTGACCGACGTGCACGGGCTCGACGAGCGGGCGTCCGCCGCATGGCCGCGCCCCACGATCGAGCGCATGCTCGACGACCTCGGCTCGACGTTCCTGTCGCCGCTCGCGCCGCTGCCGGATCCGTCGCGCCGCATCGGCGGCGTGCTCGTGTACGACCCGCTCGACACGCAGGCGGTCCCGCACGGCGCCGTCGTGCTCGGCGTCGGCCTCGCCGACGGCGAGCAGCTGCGCGCGGTGCTCGGCCTCGCGGGTGCGCAGCGAGCGAGCGCCATCGTGCTGCGCGAGCCCGTCGCGGTCGACGACGCCACAGCCGCCGTCGCCCGCGACGAGGGGATCGCGCTGCTGGGGCTCACGCGCGGCGCGTCGTGGGCGCAGCTGAGCACCATGGTGGGCGCGCTGCTGGCCGTGCCGGACGCCTCCGCAGCCGACGGCACGATCGGCGGGCTGCCCAGCGGCGACCTCTTCACGCTCGCGAACGCCATCTCGTCGATGCTCGACGCGCCCATCACGATCGAGGACCGCAACTCGCGCGTCATCGCCTTCTCGAGCAGGCAGGCGGAGGCGGACGCCTCGCGCGTCGCCACGATCCTCGAGCGACAGGTGCCGGAGCGCTACGCGCGCCTGCTCGCCGAGGCCGGCTTCTTCAAGACGCTCTACTCCTCAGACGGTCCCGCCTCCATCGACCTCGCCGTCGACGGCGAGGAGCTGAAGACCCGTGCCGCGATGGCCGTTCGCGCAGGCGACGAGATCCTCGGATCCATCTGGGCAGCCATCAGCGAGCCGCTGAGCCCCGAGCGCGCCAGCGCGATGCGCGACGCCGCGAAGGTCGTCGCGCTCCACATGCTCAGGATCCGCGCGGGCGCCGACGTGACGCACCGCATGCGCGCCGACCTGCTCAGCACCGCCCTCGAGGGGCGCGAAGGGTCGATGTACGCGCTCGAGCGCCTCGGCATCGCCGACGAGCACGTCGCCGTGTTCGCGGCCGGCTTCGTCGGCGGCGCCGACGAGAGCCTCGACGAGGCCAGCGGCAGGGAGGCCAGGCGCCAGCGCATCGCCGACGCGATCGTCGTGCACCTGGCGGCCGTGCACCCGAAGGCGTGCGCCGCGCTCATCGACGGCACGATCTTCGGCCTCGTGCCCGTCCGCTCGCCCCAGCACGGCGAGGCGCAGGCCGCGCGGCTCGCGGGCGACTTCCTCGCACGCATCGGCGAGGCCACGGGCCTCGCGATCGGCATCGGCAGGGTCACGCCCGGCGCCGTCGGCCTCGTGCCCTCCCGCGACGGCGCCGAGCGGGCGCTGCGCGTGCTGCAGCAGCCGACGTCGACCGCGCGCGTGGCGCTGTTCAGCGACGTGCACGTCGAGTCGCTGCTGCTCGAGCTGCGCGACCGCTTCGCCGTCGGCGGCGAGTGGGCGACCGGTCCCGTCGCACGCCTGCTCGTGCACGACCGCGAGCACGACAGCGAGTTCGTCGAGACCCTGCGCGTCTGGCTCGACTGCATGGGCGACGTGTCGACGGCGGCCGAGCGCCTCCACATCCACCCCAACACCTTCCGCTACCGGCTGCGCAGGCTGGCCGAGGTGGGCGAGATGGACCTCGGCGACGCCGACGCCCGCTTCGCGGCGCAGCTGCAGCTGCGGATCGTGCCGGAGCTCGTGCGCCGCACCTGACCGGCGACGGGCGTCGATTCGATCGCACAACCGCGTCGCCGTCTCTCTGGTCGATCCCACGATGCCTGCGGGCCACCCGCCCGCCAGGCTCGGGAGCACACCGTCCCTGCAGGAGAGGCAAGGTGAGGTTTGGCGACCACGACCACCGTCCTGGCCCTCGCGGCGCAGCAGCGCCGCGGCAACCCCTGGCTGCGGTACCTGGGGCGTCGCGCCATGTACTTCGCGGTGTCGCTCGTGGTGCTCGTCACGCTCGCGTTCCTGCTCGTGCAGCTCATCCCCGGCGACCCGGCGCGTGCGTCGGCAGGCGAGCTCGCATCGCCGGAGGCCGTGGAGGCGCGTCGCGCCGAGCTGGGGCTCGACCAGCCGATCATCGTGCAGTACCTGCGGTTCTGGCTCGGCATCGTCACCGGCGACCTCGGCGACTCGTTCACCTCGCGCACGCCCGTCGTCGACGTGCTCCTGACACGCGCGCCCGCGACGCTCGAGCTCGCGTTCCTCGCGGTCGCCGTCGTGCTCGTCGTCGCGATCCCCACCGGCCTCGCGTTCGGGGCGCTCACGCGCGGCCAGCGCCGCCCGGGCACCGAGGCGGGCTTCACGTCGGTCTCCGCCGTCGTCGCCGTCATCCCGGAGTTCCTGGCCGGCATCGTGCTCGTCTACCTCTTCGCGGTCAACGTGCAGTGGCTGCCCGTCGCGGGTCGCACGGATGCCGCGTCGTACGTGCTGCCCGTCATCGCGCTCGCGCTCGGCCCGACGGCTGCGCTCACGCGCATCGTGCGCGCCGAGACGCTCACGGTGCTCGAGCAGGACTACGTGCGCACGGCACGCTCCCGGCGCATGTCCGCGGCGCGGCTCTACCGCAGGCACGTGCTGCCGAACCTGCTGACGTCGACGCTCACGATCTCCGGTCTGCTGCTGGGCGGCATGATCGCGGGCACGGTGCTGGTCGAGAACATCTTCGCCTGGCCGGGCCTGGGCTCGACGATCGTCTCGTCGATCCAGGGCCAGGACTTCCCGCTCGTGCAGGCGATCATCCTCTTCTACGGCGCCGCGGTGCTCCTCATCAACCTCCTGGTCGACGTCGTGCTCATCGTCATCGACCCGCGCACGGCATTGGATGCAGCATGACGCGGACCACCCGTCGCCTGCTCGCGACGCTCGCCTCCCCGGTCGGCGTCCTCGCGATCGTCGCGTGCCTCGGGCTCGCGTTCCTCACGATCCTCGCCCCCGTGCTGTGGGGCGAGGCCGCCGCCGTCACCGACACGGAGCAGATCTCGCGCCCACCGAGCGCCGAGCACGTGTTCGGCACCGACGGCAGCGGCCGCGACATCCTGCTGCGAACGCTCGTCGCGACCAGGCTGTCGGTGATCATGGCGCTCACCGCCACGCTCGCCGGCGTCGTCGGCGGCGTGCTCGTGGGGCTGCTGCCGCTCATGATCGGCGGTCGCATCGGGCGGCTCGTCGTCGCAGCGATCAACATCGGCGTCGCCTTCCCGAGCCTGCTGCTCGCGATCGCGTTCTCGGTGATCCTCGGGCAGAGCGGCACCGCCGCGACCCTCGCGATCGCCATCGCGATGGTGCCGAGCTACGGCAGGCTCACCCACAACCTCGCAGCCTCCGTCTGGGGCCGCGACTTCGTCTCGGCCGCGCGCGTGCTCGGCGTGCCCGACTGGCGCACCGTGCTGCGCCACGTGCTGCCGAACGTGCGCGACCCGCTGCTCGTGAACGCCGCGATCACGGCGGGCACGGCGCTGCTGGCCTTCGCGGGGCTGTCGTTCCTCGGCCTCGGCATCCAGGTGCCCGAGTACGACTGGGGGCGCATGCTCAACGAGGGCGTGACGCGCATCTTCGTCACGCCGGCGGCAGCGCTCGTGCCAGGAGCGGCGATCATCCTCGCGGGCCTCACGTTCGTGCTCCTGGGCGAGGTGCTCGGCCAGGCGCTGACGCCGACGACGCGCAGGCGTCTGTCGAGGCGACTGCGCCGGTCGTCGCCGCCCGCGAGCCCCGCGTCGACGCGCCCGGTCGACGACGAGGCCGTGCTGTCGGTGCGCGACCTGCGCGTCGCCGCGCCCGGCGCCGACGGACGTTGGCAGCCGCTCGTGCACGGCATCTCGTTCGACGTCGCCCGCGGCGAGATCGTCGGGGTCGTGGGGGAGTCGGGATCCGGCAAGAGCGTGACGCTCATGGCCCTCGCGGGGCTGCTCGACGCGCCGCTGCAGGTCGGCGCGACGTCGGCGACGTTCGACGGCGAGCCGCTGACGCTCGAGACCGATGCGCGCGCGTCGTCGGTCGACCATCGCCTCGGCCGACGGCTCGCGATCGTCTTCCAGGATCCGATGTCGTCGCTGAACCCGGCGCTCACCGTCGGCTCGCAGGTCGCGGAGCCCGGCATCCTGCACCTGGGCATGTCGCGTGCGCAGGCGCGAGCCGCGGCGATCGAGCGCCTCGAGGCGGTGCGGATCCCCGATGCCGCCCGCCGGTACGGGCAGTACCCGCACGAGTACTCCGGGGGCATGCGGCAGCGGGCGATGATCGCGACGGGCCTCATGGGCACGCCTGCGCTCATCCTCGCCGACGAGCCGACCACGGCGCTCGACGTGACGGTGCAGGCCGAGATCCTCGCGCAGCTGCGGCACGTCAACGCCGAGCACGGCACCGCCATCGTGCTCGTCTCGCACGACATCGCCGTCGTCACGTCGCTGTGCACCCGCGTGCTCGTCATGTATCGAGGGCGGCTCGTGGAGGACGTCTCGTCCGCCGACCTCAAGGCGGGACTCGCCACGCATCCGTACACGCGCGCGCTGCTCGCGACGGTGCCGACCATGTCGACGCCGCGAGGCGAGCCGATGGCGTCGATCCCCGACGACGCGGACTTCACGGACGGCGCGACGACGGCGGACGCCGGGGTCGAGGTCGTGCGGGCCGCCGACGACCCCGCGCTCGTCGACGCGTTCGGCGATCAGGATCCGGCGATGGAGGAGACCGCATGAGCATGCCGCTTTCGTTCGAGGCCGTCACCGTGACGTTCGGGCACGGCGCATCGACGTTCGCCGCCGTGCGCGGCATCGACCTCACCGTGCACCCAGGGGAGATGCTCGGGCTCGTCGGGGAGTCCGGCTCCGGCAAGTCGACGCTCGCCCGTGCGGCGGTGGGCCTGCAGGAGCCCTCTGCCGGGCGCATCCTGCTCGGCGACACCGTCGTCTCCCGTGCACGCGGCGCCGCTGCGCGCGAGCGTCGCCGCGTGCAGATGATCTTCCAAGACCCGCAGTCGTGCTTCGACCCGCGCCGCACCATCGGGCAGTCGATCGACGAGGCGCTCGTGCAGGCCGCGCGACGCGAGGGCACGGCCACGCCCAGCGGCCGAGCGCGCAGCGCCGAGATCGGCGAGCTGCTGCGCGCCGTGGCGCTGCCGGACGCGATGGCCGATCGCATGCCGACGGAGCTCTCCGGCGGTCAGCGGCAGCGCGTCGCGGTCGCTCGGGCCATCGCAGCGCGCCCCTCGGTCGTGCTCGCCGACGAGATCACCTCGGCGCTCGACGTCTCGGTGCAGGGGTCGGTGCTGAACCTGCTGCGCGACCTGCAGCGCGAGCTCGGGTTCTCGGTGCTGTTCATCAGCCACAACCTCGCCGTCGTGCGCGCCGTGTGCGACCGCGTCGCGGTCATGCGGCACGGTGCGCTCGTGGAGGTGGGGGAGACGCTGCAGGTCATCGAGTCGCCCACGGCAGAGTACACGCGCGAGCTCGTCGCGGCCGTGCCGACGCTCTGATCGGTCAGCGCGCCGCGGTGCGCTCCACGACCCAGTCGACGACCCGCTGGTTGTAGTCGCGTCGATGCGCGAGCGGGCCGGTGAGGATGAACAGGTGCGACCCGCCCGGATACAGCACCATCTGCGTCTCGACGCCGTGGTCGCGCAGCCGGGCGTACCAGAGCTCCGCCTGCCCGACCGGGCAGCGCTGGTCGTCGGCGCCGTGCAGGATGAGCGAGGGCGTCGTGACGCGGTCGACGCGACTCGTCGGCGACAGGCGCTCCGCATTGGCGGCGCCGCCGATCTCGAGGTCGCGCAGCAGCCCGCCGAGGTCGCTCGAGGCTCCCTGCGTGTGGTGCTCGCAGACGAGCCCGCCCGGCACCGCGGCGCGGAAGCGGTCGGTCGTCGTCGTCAGCCAGCACGTCATGAAGCCGCCGTAGCTGTAGCCGGTCACCGCGAGGCGATCGGCATCGGCGAGCCCATCGGCGACGAGTCGGTCGAGCGGCTCGAGGAAGTCCTGCTCGTCGCGCTCGCCCCATCCGCCGACCGCCGCCGTGAGGAACGCCTCGCCGTACCCGTCGGAGCCTCGCGGGTTGAGCGTCAGCACGTTCCACCCCTGCGCGGCGAGCACCTGGTGGTAGAGGTGGGCCGTGTCGGCGGTGCCCGTCCACGCGTTGTGCGGGCCGCCGTGGATGTCGAGCAGCGTCGGCGCCGCACCCTCGACGCCCGGCGCGCGCAGCAGCCAGCCGTGCACCGTCGTGCCGTCGGAGATCGCGAACCGCACCGGGCGTGGCTCGCAGAACGCGACCCCCGGCAGCGCGTCGCCCAGATGGTCCGTGAGCCGGACGGGGGAGGAGGTGGGGTCTGCGAGGTCGAGCAGCGCGAGCTCGGCGGGCGCCGCGGGGTCGGACACGCGGATGACGGCGCGCTCGCCCGCGATCGACATGCCGCTCACGACGGCGCCATCGCCGACGGCATGCTGCTGCACCGCATCGGTGGCGAGGTCGAGCGAGCGCACGACCGTCTGCCCGCCCTCGCGCACGCAGAAGACGAGCTCGCCGCCGGGGCCGAAGGCGGGCGCGCCGCCGGGGTAGCCGGGGCCCCCGCCCATGACGTTGCGGTCGAGGTCGGCGGCGAGCACGGTCGCGGCACCGTCCGCTACGTCGAGGCGCACGAGCCTCGCGTGGCCCACGCGGGTCTCGAGGTCGCCGATCGCGACGATCGACGCTGCATCCGGCGTCCACGTGAGGGGTCCACCCACGGCGGTGGCCGCGAACGGGAACCGCACGGAGTCGCGCGGCAGCGCGACGTCGACGAGCCCGACGCGCCGCGCCAGCGGTGCGTCCTCGAGCTCGATCCCCGCGTGCGCGAACGCGATCGTCGCACCGTCCGGCGACCATGCAGGCTCGGTGCAGTGCCCCTCGGAGGTGAGGCGCACGGCGTCTCCGCCCGCGACGGGCACGACGTGCACGTGCATGCGTGCCGTGCCGACCCATCCGAGCCCGTCGGCCTTGAACGAGGGGTCGCCGTCGACGACGAGGGGCGCTGCGGGGGTCGTGGCGTGGTCGTCGACGAGCGCGACGAACGCGAGCGTCGTCCCGTCCGGCGAGAAGGCGGGCGCGCCCACGACGCGCAGACCGGACGTGAGGCGCGTCGGCTCGCCGCCGTCGAGCGGCACGACGTGGATGGCGGCGTCGCCGCCGTCCTTGCGCACGAACGCGACGGTGCGGCCGTCTGGGGAGACCGCGGGGTCGGCGTCGACCTCGCCGCTCGTGAGCGCCACGGAGGCCGGCATGGCATCCGCGTCGTCGCCGAGGGTGAGGACGTGCAGCTGCGACGTGGCAGCGCCAGAGTCGTCGATGCGCGACACGACGTGCACGATGCGCGTGCCGTCCGGCGTGAGCACGGGGCTGCCGGGCTCGACGAACGCGCCGAGGTCGTCGAGGGTGGGCGTGCGGGTCACGGTGCCACCTCCACGAGGCGCGTGCGGAAGCGCTCGAGCCGCTCGGCGTCGATCTCGACCCCGAATCCGGGGCCGGTCGGCACGTCGACGACGCCGTCGTGCATGCGCAGCGGCTCGGTGACGACGTCCTCGGCGTAGAAGCGGTCGGAGCCCGAGATGTCGCCAGGCAGGGTGAAGCCGGGCAGCGCTGCGAGCGCCGCGTTCGCCGCGCGGCCGATGCCCGTCTCGAGCATGCCGCCGCACCAGACGGCGATGCCGTGCGCGCTGGCGATGTCGTGGATGCGCCGCGCCTCCAGGTAGCCGCCGACGCGGCCCGGCTTGACGTTGACGACGGCGGCGGCGCCCAGCACGATCGCGTCGACGGCGGCCTCGGCCGAGTCGATCGACTCGTCGAGGCACATGGGCGTCGTCATGAGGCGCGCGAGCTCGGCGTGCTGCCGGATGTCGGCCTCGCCGAGCGGCTGCTCGATGAGCAGCAGGCCGTGCTCGTCGAGGCGTCGCAGGTGCGCGGCGTCGACGAGGGTGTAGGCGGCGTTCGCGTCGACCTGGAACGGCAGGTCGCCGCCGAACTCGCGGCGCACGGCCGCGACGTGCTCGATGTCGGCGCCCGGCCGGATCTTCAGCTTGATGCGTGCGTAGCCCTCCTCGACGTAGCCGCCGATGACGCCCAGCGTCGCCGCCACCGAGTCCTGGATGCCGACCGACACCCCCGACGGCACCGTCGATCGCACCGCGCCGAGGTACGACGCGAACGACCGGCCCTCCGCGCGCAGCTGCGCGTCGAGGATCGCCATCTCGACCGACGCCTTCGCCATCGGATGCCCGACGATCCGGCGCAGATGATGCGCGACGGTCTCGGCGGTGAGATCCTCCACGGCGAACAGCAGCGGCGCGATCCACCGCTCCACGACCTCCGCTGCGCCGTCGACGTGCTCGGGGGAGTAGAACGGTCGGTCGAGCGCGACGTTCTCGCCCCAGCCCGTCACGGTCTCGCCCGACGCGGTCTCGAGGCGTGCCTCGACGAGGAAGCAGCGCTTGTGCGTCTGCGTCATGAACGACGTCGTGAACGGTGCCACGAGCGGCATCTCGACATGGTGGAGTCGCAGTCCGAGGAGTCTCATGGGGTCCCTTCGCGGTGGAGCACGTACTGGCACGATCTGGTGAAGCCTCGAACGACCCAGTCGTCGGCGAGGAGGGCGGACAGCGCGGCTCGGGTGCGCTCGCGCCAGGCGAGCGCGCGCTGCGGGTCGCTGCGTCGGATCGCCTCCACGTCGCGCGGCACGTGCACGAGCGCGACCGAGGCGTCGGCGGGCGGCATCGACACGTGCGACGGGGCGCCGCCCAGGTCGTCGACGACGACGTGCGCGCCGTCGACGACGAGCTGCGCATGCGCGCCCCGCTTGGGTGGCTCGGCGGCGAGATCCCAGCGCACCAGCATGCGGTCCGAGGGCTGGCCGGCGTTGACGACGTCGGTCATGACGCCGTAGAACTCCGGGTGATACGACACCGCGCGCGCGCCGAGCCCGCGGATGTTGAACGACGCGTTGCGTGCGACGAGCGGATCGTACGTCCACGCCATCGTCGCGATGCCGTGCTCGAGGCACCAGGCGCGCTGGTAGAGCTTGATGGCCCGGCCGATCCCCCTGCCGGTCGCCGACTCGACGAGCCCGACGATGTGGGAGTGGAACGCGGTGCCTGGAGGGCCGCAGAACCCTGCGGCGGCACCGACGGGTCGGTCGCCCTCCATCGCCACCGTCACGAGGTTGCCTGCGTGCGCGATCGCGACGAGCATCGCCGGCTCGAGGATCTGCGTGCCCTGCCTGCTCCACACCGCATCCAGCACCCCGGCGGCGCGCTGCGCCGCTGCAGGGTCGGCGGCGTCGAGCATCGTGATGCCCGCGGCGGCGCACGCCTCGTCGGCGAGCGCGCGCGCCGCGATCGTCGGCATCGCGAGCGCCGACGCGGCCTGCGCTTCCATCACATGTCCCCCTCGGGTGGGAGGCCACGGCAGGCCTCCTCGTCTGATCTCGTGCCAGGTTCGCGCCTCGACGACGGCGCGGCATCATGCAGGCGGATCATCCCCGCAGCCTCCGCTTGTCCGAAGCGACAAGGACGCGCTGCGATGCGAGGTGCGCTGTGCGTCGCGACGAACCCGCGCGTCGATCGTCGTCGTCACGGCCGATGCGCTGCCGCTCAGGGCTGCGGATGCTGGCCGCATGACGCTGCGACGGACGGTCGACGACCTCGAGACGGGCACGGGGCTGACGGCCTTCGTGCATGCGACCGACATCGACGGCGACCGCGAGGTCGGGGTCCGCAGCGGCGCACCGGTCGTGTCGGCGAGCGTGTGCAAGGTGCCCGTGCTCGTCGAGGCGTGCGTGCAGATGGCGACGGGCGAGATCGATCCGCGCAGACGCATCGACCTCGCCGTCGACGACTTCCGCGTGGCCGGACCGACGGGCATCGCCGTGTGCTCGGATCCCGTGTCGATGTCGTTCCGCGACCTGTGCGCCTCGATGATGACGGTGTCCGACAACCGGGCGACCGACGTCGTCATCGACGTGGTGGGCCTCGACCGCATCGCCGCCACCCTGCACGCGCTCGCGCTGCCCGGCACGGTGCTCGAGGGCGACTGCGCGCATCTGCTCGGCGGGCTTCGGGACGACCTGGCGCGCATGGGCGTCGACGCGAAGCACGTCGGCGTCGGCGACGAGGAGGCGCTGCTGCGCACGCGAGCCCTCGATCCCGTGCGCACGAACCGCACGACGCCGCGTGAGGCGACGCGGCTCCTGCGAAGGCTCTGGACCGACGACGGCATCGACCCCGACGCGTGCGCGGAGGCGCGCCGCATCCTCGGCATGCAGGTCTGGTCGCATCGGCTGCGGTCCGGATTCCCGGACGATGCCGTGCGCGTGAGCGGCAAGACGGGCACGCTGCCGATGGTCCGCAACGAGGTCGGCGTCGTCGAGCACCTCGTCGACGGCGGCAGGTACGCCGTCGCGGTGTTCCTGCGCCTGCCTGCCGCTGCGGCCAACCAGCCCCGCATGGATGCGGCGATCGGCGAGATCGCGGCTGCTGCCGTGGCCGAGCTGCGCGCAGCCTGATGCTGCGCGCGCCGCACGCGCACGGCTGTCGCTTCCCACGAGGTCGGCGCGCGGCTTCGGTGCGTTCCGACGATGCCGCCGCGAGGCCGGAGCGGGAGAGTGCCAGCACAGCATCTCGTTCCCTGCACCCGAACGCCCGGAGGGCTCCCATGAAGAAGAAGCTGCTCGGCGTCGCCGCCTGCACGGCCGTCGCCCTCGTCCTGACCGGTTGCGGAGGCGGTGGCTCCGGCGACGCCCAGGGCGCCGGCGAGCCCGTGGTCGACGGCACCCTCACCTTCGCCATCAACGAGGACCCAGGCAACCTCCTGCGGCACGTGAACTCGAGCGCGACCCTCTCGTACGTGTACCCGTGGGCGTACGAGGCTCCCGTGTTCTTCGACGACGCAGGCGAGGCGCAGGGTTGGCTCGCCGAGTCGTGGGAGGAGACCCCGACGTCGTTGGAGTTCACCATCCGCGAGGGCGTCATGTGCGAGGACGGCTCGACGCTCACCGCCGAGACCGTCGCCAACAACTACCGGTGGATCCTCGATCCGGCCAACGGCTCCAGCTTCGTCGGCCTCGTCGTGCCCGCCGACGCCGTCGTCGAGCACGACGAGGCCGCTCGCACGGTCACGCTCACCACGACGACGCCGAACTCGTTCCTCCTGCCGCAGCTGGGGATCCACCCCATCTACTGCCAGGGCGCGCTCGACGACCCCGAGAGCGTCGTGTCGGCGACGAACGGCACCGGCATGTACCGCCTCGTGGAGGCCGTGCAGGGCGACCACTACACGTTCGAGCGCAAGGACGACTACGCGTGGGGCCCCGATGGTGCGCCAGACGGCACGACGCCCGGCGTGCCTGCGACCGTCGAGATCCAGATCATCGAGAACCCCAGCACGCGGGCGAACCTGCTGCTGTCCGGCGAGCTGAACCTCGCAGCGGTGCAGGGTCCAGACGAGCCGCGTGTCGCAGCGACCGCCGACGCGCTCATCGAGACGTCGCTCGTCACCGGCGGCTTCGCGTACAGCCAGGCGGAGGGGCAGCCCACCGCCGACGAGGCCGTGCGCATCGCGCTCACGCAGGCGCTCGACCTCGACGCCCTCATGCGGGTGCAGACGTCCGACACCGGCGAGCGCGCCCCGAGCCTCGCCGTGCTGCCGCCGCAGATCTGCCAGTACGACGCGGCGTCGAACCTGCCGACGACCGACGTGGAGGCGGCAGAGGCCGCCCTCGACGAGGCCGGCTGGGTCATGGGCGCCGACGGCATCCGCGCACGCGACGGCGAGCAGCTCATCCTCGACTTCGCGTGGAACACGCGCTGGCCGGAGACGTCGGCGACCGCCGAGCTCATCGCGCAGCAGTGGAGCGAGATCGGCGTCGGCGTCGAGCAGCACGGCTCGGAGTACGGCGTCTTCATCGAGGAGGTCAGGGCCGAGGGGGCGGCGTCGGAGTTCGACGTCATCTGGCTCGCCTCGAACTACTCGGTGCCGAACGTGCTCGCGTCGTTCGTCTCCGGCGACGCGCCGCCGACCGGCAACAACTACGCCGCGATCCAGAACCCCGAGTTCGACGCCCTCGTCGAGGAGGCGGCGGCGTTCACCGGCACGGAGGCGTGCGCGACGTGGGAGGAGGCGGAGTCCGAGATGTACGCCTCCGCCGACTACGTGCCGTTCGCGATGCGGCCGGACGTCATGTACTCCAGCGGCGTCCAGCCGACCGTCGAGGGCGGGTTCGACCTCGTGTCGACCTTCCTCCTCGTCGAGTAGCGAGTGCACGCGGGGCGGGGCGCCAGGCGCCTCGCCCCGCCCTCGAGCACGACGGCACCATCTGAGACCATCCGAGCAGCAGGCCGACGCCTCGGCCCGCGCCCGGTCGACACCACCGAGACGGAAGAGCAGCACATGACAGCCCACCTCAGCCCCACCGCGTTCGACCCGGCACCGTGGGACGGGTTGCTCGCCGACGTCGCCAGACGCCATCACGTGCCCGGCATCGTCGCCGGCGTGCTGCGCATCGACCCCGAGACGGGGCTCGAGCAGCGGCTCGTCACGGCGACGGGGCTCACGAACCTCCGCACGCGCGTCGCATCCGACCGCGACACCGTCTGCCAGGTCGGCTCGATCACGAAGGTCGTCACGGCGACGATGATCATGCAGCTCGTCGAGGAGGGGCGCATCGAGCTCGGCACGAAGGTCGTCGACGTGCTCGACGACTTCGCGCTCGCGTCGCCGCACGCAGCCGAGATCACGATCGAGCACCTGCTCACCCACACGTCGGGCATCGACGGCGACCTCTTCACCGACACGGGCCGTGGCGACGACTGCCTCGAGCGCTACGTCGCCACCCTCGAGTCGGCAGAGGCGCTCTTCGCGCCGTCGACGGGGTGGTCGTACTGCAACTCCGGCTTCGTCGTCGCCGGTCGCATCGTCGAGGTCCTCGACGGCCGCACGTGGGATGCGTCGCTGCGCGCGCGCGTCACCGAGCCGCTCGGACTCTCGACGTTCCTCACGATGCCTGAGGAGGTCCTCGGCCATCGCCACCAGCTCGGACACGTGCGCCCGCCAGGTGCGACGACGTGGGCGCCGAGCCCCGTCACGTCGATCACCCGCTCCATGGGCCCCGCGGGTCTCATCACGAGCAGCGTCGACGACCTGCTGACGGTCGGCGGCGCGTTCGTGCGCGGCGGCGTCGCACCCAGCGGCGAGCGGCTCCTGCGCGAGGAGACGGTCGACGCCATGACGACGCCGCACTGGGAGCTCGACGCGGCAGCCGCGGCGATCGCGCCGCGCTGGGGCCTCGGGTGGATGCTCGACGACTGGGGTGGGCACCGCATGCACTGGCACGGCGGGACGACGATCGGCAACAACGCCTGGTTCCAGGTGCTGCCGGACGACGGCCTCGTCTTCGTCGTCTTCTGCAACGGTGGCGTCGCGGCATCCGCTGCCGCCGAGGTGTACCGGGCGTTCGCGGATGCGTTCGCCGGGACCGCGCCGCCGTCGCCTGCCGGGCCTGCGGCGCCGAGCGCCGACGCCGTCGTCGACGACGCGTGGCTGGGCACCTACCGCGACGCCTCCACGACCCTCACGGTCGGCCGCGACGGCGACGGCAGGCTCATCGCCACGATCGAGTCTCGCCTCGGCATCGCACCCGGCGAGCGGCCCGAGTCGATGCCGATGCTGCCGACGGCGGATCCGAGCCGCTTCGTCGTGAGGCCGGATGCGCTCACCCCGTGGGGCGTGGTGGCGTTCACGACGGTCGACGGCGCATCCGCCGCCTACGTCGGCATCCGCTGCCTGCCGCGCACGGAGCCCGCCTCCGAGGTCGGGACCGACGCCGAGGAGGTGGCGGCGTGAGCGCGCTGCTGCTGCGCGGCGGCCGGGTCGTCGACCCGGGGACCGGGTTCGACGGCATCGCCGACGTGCTGATCGACGACGGCGCCATCGTCGCGGTCGGCCCCGATCTCGCCCACGCCGACGCACGCGTCATCGACGTGACGGGCAGGATCGTCGGGCCCGGCTTCGTCGACCTGCACAGCCACGTCAACTCGATCGCCGGCCAGCGCCTGCAGGCGATGGACGGGGTGACGACCGCGCTCGAGCTCGAGGCGGGGCTGCTGCCCGTCGAGCGCGCGTACGCGCGAGCCCTCGAGGAGGGCAGGCCCATCAACTTCGGGTTCTCCGCGTCGTGGGGCGCCGCACGTGCAGAGGTGCTCTCCGGCCGCGTCGCCGACGCGGACCTGGGGCTGTCGATGCTCTCGGACCCTGCGTGGCAGGCCGACTCGTCGCCGACGCAGCTGCGAGCGTGGCTCGGCAGGCTCGAGTCGGAGCTCGCCGACGGCGCCCTCGGCATCGGCATCCTGCAGGGCTACGCCCCGCGCACGGATCCTGCCGAGTACCGAGCGGTCACCGAGCTCGCCGCACGAGCGGGCGCTCCGACGTTCACGCACGTGCGCGAGATCGTCGAGGCCGACCCGTCGACGCCCATCGACGGCACGCTCGAGGCGGCGCAGGCGGCGATGGACCTGGGTGGCCAGGTGCACCACTGCCACGTGAACAGCACGTCGCGACGCCACATCGAGCGCACGCTGCAGACGATCGACGACGCCCGCGTCGGCGGCGCGTCGATCACGGTCGAGGCGTACCCGTACGGCGCGGGGAGCACGGGCATCGGTGCGGCGTTCCTCGCGCCCGAGCGGCTCGCGGTGTGGGGCCTGACGCCCTCGAACCTCGTGCTGGTCGCGACGGGCGAGCGCATCCGCGACGAGGCGCACCTGCGTCATGTGCGCGCCACCGACGCGGGTGCGGCGTGCATCGTCGAGTACCTCGACGAGCGCGACCCCATCGATCGGGAGCTGCTGGAGCAGTCGCTCGCGTTCCCCGACTCGATCGTCGCCTCCGACGCGATGCACGTCACGTGGCCCGACGGCTCGACGGAGTCGCGCGCGTGGCCGCTGCCAGAGGGCGGCATGACGCATCCGCGAACCGCGGGCACCTTCGCGCGGTCGCTGCGGACCATGGTGCGCGAGCGCGGGCTGTGGACGTGGCTCGAGGCGTTCCGCAGATGCAGCCTCCTGCCCGCGCGCGTCCTCGACACCGTCGCGCCCGCGTTCGGACGCAAGGGGCACCTCGGCGTCGGCGCGGATGCCGACGTCGTCGTCATCGATCCCGAGCGCATCACCGACCAGGCGACGTACCTCGACTCGACGCGACCCTCGATCGGCGTCGAGCATCTGCTCGTGCGCGGCGAGCTCGTCGTGCACGATGGCGACATCGTGGTCGACGCCTACCCCGGCAGAGGGCTGCGCGGAGCGCTGCGGTGACGGCGCAGCATCCCTCGATGCTGGCCGCCTCGCGCCGGCTGCCTGCGATGCTCGACGACCTCGAGCTGCTCGTGCGCACCGAGTCGCCGTCGTCGGACCACGCAGCGGTCGCGCGGTCCGCCGACGTCGTCGCCGCCGTCGGCCTCGCGCGCCTGGGCGTCGCCGCAGAGCACGTCGTCGTCGACGGCGTCACCCATCTGCGATGGCGGCTGGGTGCGCAGGATGCGGATGCGCCGCGCGTGCTGCTGCTCGCGCACCACGACACCGTCTGGCCGCTCGGCTCGCTCGAGACGCATCCCTGGTCGAACGTCGACGGCGTCGTCCGCGGCCCCGGATGCTTCGACATGCTCGTGGGCCTCGTGATGGCCGTCCACGCCGCCGCCGAGCTCGAGCTGCAGCCAGGCGCCGCCGTGACGCTGCTCGTGACCGGCGACGAGGAGCTCGGATCGCCGACGTCGCGCGCGCTCATCGAGGACGAGGCGCGAGGATCGATCGCCGCGCTCGTGCTCGAGGCGAGCGGCGACGGCGGCGCGTGGAAGGTCGAGCGGAAGGGCGTGTCGCGCTACCGGGTCGAGCTCACGGGACGCGCCGCGCACGCCGGCCTCGAGCCGGAGCGCGGGCTCAACGCGACCGTCGAGCTCGGACACCAGATCGTCGCGATCGCGATGCTCGGCGACGCGCGGCTGGGCACGACGGTGACCCCGACGGTCGCCCGCGGCGGCACGACGTCGAACACCGTCGCGGCGTCCGCATCGTGCCTGGTCGACGTGCGTGCGACGACCGTCGGCGAGCAGCGCCGCGTCGACGACGCCATGCATGCGCTCGCGTCGGTGACGGGCACGACGATCGCGATCGCCGGCGGCATCAACCGTCCGCCGCTCGAGCGCCGTTCGGCAGCGCCGGTGCTGGCGTGCGCGAGCGCGGTCGCAGAGCGGATCGGCATGGCGGTGCCGGATGCGATCGCCGTCGGAGGCGCCTCCGACGGCAACTTCACGGCGGGCGCCGGCGTGCCGACGCTCGACGGGCTCGGCGCCGTCGGCGGTGGAGCGCACGCCGACCACGAGCATGCGCTCGTCGCCGAGATCGCTCCGCGCACCGCCCTGCTGGTCGAGCTCGTGCGCGACCTGCTCGCCGGTGGACTGGGGCGGGAGGGCGCCGTCGACTGACGAGGCTGCTGGCGCCGGCCCTCGCTCGGGCTCAGGCGAGCAGCGTCGCGACGCGCTCGGCGATCGCGCCGGCTGCGGATGCGGCGGATGCGGCGGCGCGGTGGTCGGCGTCGGCGAGCGCGCCCGTGACGACGCGGGCGTCGGCGCCGGTCACGGCGCGTGCGGCGTCGGCGGAGTCGGCGAGCGCGCAGTCGACGTGTCCGATGGCGGCGATGACGCCGCCGTGGCTCGCGACGCTGCGCACGATGCGCTCGAGCCCCGGGCTCGCGTGCAGCGTGGCCGCTGCGGCGCCGGGGTCGCTCGCGACGCAGACGACGGCGTCGAAGTCGCCGGCATCGATCTGCGCCGGTGCGGCGGTGTGCGCGAGCAGCGCGGCGCGCATCGGATCGGCCACCCAGGCCTCGACGTCGTCGTCGGACGCGTCGGCGACGACCGCACCGCCCGCTGGGCTCACGAGCAGCTGCTCGAACCCGGCCGCCTCGAGCACGCGCCAGGCGGCGACGAGCGACGTCGGCCATGCGGCCGCAGCTGCGGGAGGGGTCGCTGCTGCGCGGGCTGCGTCGTCGGCGTTCGCCACGACATGGAGGATGCGGGTCGACATGACTCCATTGACGCAT
This sequence comes from Agrococcus sp. AC640b, assembly GCF_979255995.1. Taxonomy (NCBI): domain Bacteria; kingdom Bacillati; phylum Actinomycetota; class Actinomycetes; order Micrococcales; family Microbacteriaceae; genus Agrococcus; species Agrococcus sp. AC640b. Next base: position 32,327 of record NZ_CEEDMM010000004.1, on the reverse strand, counting down.
AGGCGTACGGTGTTGCGCACGCCAGCCGACGATGGAGCCGTGCGATGCCGAAGTATCTGATCTCGTTCCCCTCCGGTGCGATGGTCGTGCCCGACGGCGAGTGGGATCGCGTCGTCGAGGAGTCGCATCAGGTGATCCGCGACGCGAAGGCGGCGGGCGCGTACGTGTTCGGCGGCGGCATCGACGAGTCCGTGCCGCCCGTGCGCGTGGCTGCAGACGGCGCGGTGACGCCGGGCACGTATCCGCAGACGGCTCGCATCGAGGGCGGATACACCGTCGTCGACCTGCCGGACCGCGCAGCCGCCGAGGCGTGGGCGGCGAGGATCGCCGCCGCGTGCCGATGCCCGCAGGAGCTGCGCGAGTTCATGCATGACCCTGAGTCGTAGGGACGCGGGAGTCGGCGGGTGCCCGGCAGGCGACGTCCGGGTGGCGTGCCCGCCGTCAGGAAGTGTGCGCCGTGCGCAGCACCTTCTCCATCGCCTTGCCCTTCGCGAGCTCGTCGACGAGCTTGTCCATCCATCGGATGCGCTGCATGAGCGGATCCTCGATGTCCTCGACGCGGATGCCGCAGATGACGCCCGTGATCTGCGATGCGGCCGGGTGGATCGCGGGCGCGCGGTCGAAGAAGTCGCGCAGGGAGCGCTCGTCGGCGAGCGTCTCGGCGAGACCGGCCTCGTCGTAGCCGGTGAGCCACGTGAGCACCTCGTGCAGCTCGTCGACCGTGCGTCCCTTGCGCTCGACCTTCGTGACGTAGTGCGGGTGGATGCTCGCGAACGGCACCCCGTAGATCCTGTGCTCCGCCATGGCTCGCACGATACTCGCGGAGTCGTCGCAGCCCCTCGCCCGCAGCGAACAGCCCTGGCCTGCCACGCCTCAACGATATATCGTCGATGCATCGGCGACAGTCGCGTGGGGGGACGTCTCGACGCGCATCGCCGGGAAGAGGAGCATCATGACCGACTCGTTCCAGGAGCAGTTCGGCGGCCGCGACTTCGGCCGCGACTTCCGCATGGGCCGCCACGGCGGCGGCATGTGGGAGGCGATGGAGCACCTTCGCAGCCAGTTCGACCGCAAGGCGCCCGGCTCGCGCATGGGCCGCGGCGACGTGCGCACCGCGGTGCTCACGCTGCTGGCCGAGGGGCCGAAGCACGGCTACCAGCTCATCAACGAGATCGAGGCGCGCTCGGGCGGCGCGTGGCGTCCGAGCCCCGGCTCGGTGTACCCGACGCTGCAGCTGCTCGCCGACGAGGGCCTCATCGTCGCGGAGGAGGCCGGTGGTCGCAAGACCTACGCCCTCACCGACGAGGGCCGCGTGACGGCTGCCGCAGCAGCAGAGCAGGGCACGCCGTGGGCTGCGTCGCACGAGCGCGAGACGCCTGGCTTCTCGGCGCTGCCGAAGGCGGGCTTCGAGCTCGCGCAGGCTGCCGCGCAGGTCGGCCGCACGGGCACGTCGGAGCAGGTGCAGGAGGCCGTCGCCATCCTCGACGACGCGCGCCGTAGGCTCTACTCGATCCTCGCTCGCGACTGAGCACGGGTCTGAGCACGACGCCCCGGCCTGCCGGGACGCGGGGAGGTGCGATGTCCGAGGGCACCTTCTCGCGCGCCCGGTACCGCCGCATCCTGCGCTTCGCCGCCCGTCACCTCGCGGTGACGTGGTGGTTCGAGATCGCCATGCCCCGCATCGGCCTCGCGCGCCTCGCCGCGCGCAGCCGGCCGCGTCGCATGACGCGCTTCGCGCGTTCCTTCCACGACTTCGCCGTCGAGCTCGGCGGCCTCATGATCAAGGTCGGCCAGTTCATGTCGTCGCGCCTCGACGTGCTGCCTCCTGAGATCACGAAGGAGCTCGAGGGTCTGCAGGACGAGGTCCCTGCCGTCCCGACGCCTGCGATCCGGCGAGCGGCCGAGGACGAGCTGGGGATGTCGTTGGCGACGGCGTACGCGTCCGTCGCCGACGCGCCCATCGCGGCAGCGTCGCTCGGGCAGGCGCATCGAGCGACGCTGACCGAGACCGACGCGGCCGAGACGGGCATCCGCGACGCCGTCATGAAGGTGCAGCGCCCAGGCATCGCAGACATCGTCGCGACCGACCTCGCCGCGCTGCGCCGCGTCGGCGGCTGGCTCAGCCGCTTCCGCCTCATCTCTGACCGCGCCGACATGCCGGCGCTCGTGGAGGAGTTCGCGCGCACGAGCGAGGAGGAGATCGACTACCTCCACGAGGCGCAGTCGGCCGAGCGCTTCGCCGCGATCTTCGCCGACGACGACGGGGTCGGCGCACCCGAGGTCGTCTGGGAGCGCACGACGCGCCGCGTCCTCACCCTCGAGGACGTCACGGCCATCAAGATCACCGATCACGATGCGCTGCGTGCGGCGGGCATCGATCCGAGCCTCGTCGCGCACCGATTCGCGACGACGATGTTCGAGCAGCTGTTCACGCACGGATGGTTCCACGCCGACCCGCATCCCGGGAACGTGTTCGTGACGCCCCTCGGCGGCGTCGACGTCGACGGCAGGCCGACGTGGCGGCTGACGTTCATCGACTTCGGCATGATGGGCGCCGTCCCGCCCACGACGCGGCGCGGCCTGCGGCGCATGCTCATCGCCGCGGCATCGCGCGACGGATCCGGCCTCGTCGCAGGCATCCGCGACGTGGGCGTGCTGCTGCCCTCTGCAGACACGGCAGAGCTCGAACGGGCCATGACGCAGGCGTTCGCGCGCTTCGGGGGCATGGGCTTCGCCGAGCTGCGCGAGGTCGATCCGCGCGAGTTCCGCGACTTCGCGCTCGAGTTCCAGGAGCTGCTGCGCACGCTGCCGTTCCAGCTGCCCGAGGACATGCTGCTCGTCATCCGGGCCATGTCGCTCACCTCCGGCGTGTGCTCGTCGCTCGATCCCGCGTTCAACCTGTGGGATGCGGTCGAGCCGTACGCGTCGCAGCTGCTGCGCGACGAGCGCGGCAACGTCGTGCAGGACGTGGGTCGTCAGGCGATCGAGACGGCCCGCATCGCCGCCGCGCTGCCACGTCGCCTCGACGAGGTCATCTCGCGCGTCGAGGGAGGCAGGCTGCAGGTCGGCGTGCCGCGCGTCGAGCGCAGGATCGAGCGGCTGGAGCGCGCCCAGGCGCGGGTCGTGTCGGCCGTGCTCTTCGTGGGCCTGCTCGTCGGTGGCGCGGTGCTGCAGGGCGATGGCGTCGGCCTCGGCACGGCGCTCATGATCGTCGCGATCCTCCCGTTCGCGCACGCCGTGCTCGGCGGCCTGCTCGCACGGCGACGCTGACGCGCGGCGGCATCCTGCACGCGAGCCCGCCCGCTGTCCACCCGGTCGTGGGCGCGCGTGGCGATCCGTAGCGTCGATCGCATGCGAGCACTCACCTGGCACGGCATCGAGGACGTCCGAGTCGACGAGGTCCCGGATCCCGTCATCCAGCTGCCCACCGACGCGATCATCCGCGTCACGTCCACCGCGATCTGCGGCTCCGACCTGCACCTGTACCGCGTGCTGGCGCCGTACCTCACGCGCGGCGACGTGCTCGGTCACGAGACGATGGGCGTCGTCGAGGAGGTCGGGGCCGAGGTCACGCGCCTCAAGGTCGGCGACCGCGTCGTCGTGCCGTTCGTCATCGCGTGCGGCGCGTGCTGGATGTGCGAGCGGCAGCGCTTCTCGCAGTGCGAGACGACGCAGAACCGCGACACGGGCACCGGCGCATCGCTCTTCGGCTACACCTCGATGTACGGCGCGGTGCCCGGCGGCCAGGCGGAGCGCCTGCGCGTCCCGTTCGCCGACGTCGGCCCCATCGTCGTCGGCTCCGAGCACCCCGACGAGCGCTACCTGTACCTGTCGGACATCCTGCCCACCGCCTACCAGGCGCTCGAGTACGCCGACGTGCCAGACGGCGGCACGCTCGGCGTCGTCGGCCTCGGCCCCGTCGGCCAGCTCGTCGTGCGCCTCGCGGTGCGCCGCGGCATCCGCGTCGTCGGCTCCGACCCGCAGCCGGAGCGGCGCGCGCTCGCCGAGGAGTGGGGTGCGCAGGCGGTCGACGTCGACGACGCCGTGCAGGCGATGCGCGACGCGAGCGACGGCCGCGGTCCCGACGCGGTCGTCGAGGCGGTCGGCATGGAGGCGCACGGCAACCCCGTCGCCTCTGCGGCCATCAGCCTCGCCAGCAGGCTGCCGAAGCCCGTGGCGCAGAGCGCGATCGAGCACGGCGGCATCGACCGCCTCGCCGCGCTCATGACGGCGATCGACGCCGTCCGCCGAGGCGGCACGCTGTCGATCTCGGGCGTGTACGGCGGAGCCGCCGACCCGATGCCGTTGCGCGTCATGTTCGACAAGGGCATCGCGGTGCGGATGGGGCAGTGCGACGTGCGCAGGTGGGTCGACGCGCTGCTGCCGATCGTCGAGGAGGAGGGCGACGTGCTCGGGCTCGAGCAGCTCGCGACGCATCGCCTGCCGCTCGAGGAGGCGCCGGGCGCCTATCGCACGTTCCAGCGCAAGGAGGACGGCTGCGTCAAGGTGGTGCTGAAGCCCGAGCTGCGCCCGGCGTGATCCGCGGGGTCGCGCGGCTCAGCGTCCGACGCGCGTGCCCAGGCGGCTCGCGGCGCGCGAGCCGAGCGTCGTGATGGCGGCGACGATGGGGGAGCGCTGCACGAGGCGGCCCTCGACGGGGCCCGAGGGATCGCGTCCCGCGCCGGGCAGCAGCCTGCCGACGAGGCCCGCGACGCGCACCGTCGTCGACGGCGCGAGGCCGTGGACGCGCATCGCGACGTGCGTCCACCACGGCAGCCGCACGTGCGTGCGGCCCGCGAGCACGCCGTCGACCATCTGCCTCGCCGCACGCTCGGCCGACGTCGACACGATCGGCACGGACGCGCCCGCCCCGAACCATGCCGCCTCGTGCGACGGCTGGCCACGGAAGCGCGCGACCTCGTGCGAGCCGGTGCGCATGAGCCCTGGCACGATCGTCGTGGCCGTCAGCCCCGTGCCCGCGAGCTCGGCGGCGAGGCCCTCCGTGAAGCCGATCGCCCCCGCCTTCGCAGCGGTGTAGGGCAGCAGGTGCGGCACGGCGACGCTGCCGCCGATGCTCGTGACGACGCCGATGCGTCCGCGCCTGCGGCTGCGCATGCCGGGCAGCACCGCCCATGCGAGGTGGATGGGGCCGCGCAGCATCACGTCGATCGCGAGGTCGAAGTCCTCGACGCGCATCGTCTCGGCGGGGCCGACGTCGATGACGCCGGCGACGGCGAACGCGGCATCGACGGGTCCGAGGTCGCGCTCGACCGCGGCGATCCACGCCTCCACGGATGCGGCGTCGGCCACGTCGGCGACGCCGCCGTGCATGGCGGCTCGACCGCGCGAGGCGCGCTCGAGCCTGCGCAGCGCGTGCTCGACGCCCTCCTCGCCGCGCGCGGACACCGACACGCTCCAGCCGCGGCGGGCCAGGTCGAGCGCCACGAGCAGGCCGAGGCCGCGGGAGCCTCCTGCGACGACGGCGACGCGACGGGAGCGGGCGGACGAGCGCAGGATTGCCATGCTCCGACGCTAGGTGCCGCGTCGGGTCGCGCCCCATCCCCTTGACGTGCGCGCCGCCGACGCGCAGGGCGCTCGACGCGCTCGTCGCTCGCCGGGTCGCTCCTAGACTCGTCGCGCGGTCGGCGCCGACCCCTGGGTCCGCCGGCCGCATCGACACGAGCGAGGAGCGAGCGCATGGATGCCATCGAGACGACGCCGATCACGAGGCTCGCGAACGTGCGCCCGTGGGGCGGCGACGCCGTCGACCTCGACGTCGAGGGCACGACGATCGCCGCGATCCATCCGCACGGGCAGGCGCCGAGGCACGAGGGCATCGTCGTCGACGGCGAGGGCCTGTGCGCCCTGCCGGGCATCGTCAACGCGCACGCGCACGTCGACAAGTCGTGGTGGGGCCTGCCGTGGCAGTCGTACGGGGGAGAGGGCGGCACCGACGGCCGCATCCGCCACGAGCGAGCCAGGCGCGGCGAGCTCGGCATCCCGTCGACGTCGATCACCGCCGCCGTGCTGCGCGAGCTCGTGCGCCACGGCACGACGGCGATCCGCACGCACGTCGACGTCGACCTCGGGATCGGCCTCGCGGGCATCGAGGCTGTGCAGGAGGCGGCCGCCGCGTACGGCGGGGCGCTCGAGGTGCAGATCGTCGCCTTCCCGCAGGATGGCGTGCTGCGCAGGCCCGGCGTCGAGCGGCTGCTGCGCGACGCCGTCGACGCCGGCGCCGTGCACGTGGGCGGGCTCGACCCCGCCTCCATCGACCGCGACCCGGTCGGCCAGGTCGACGCGATCCTCGGCATCGCCGCCGAGACGGGCGTCGGCGTCGACATCCACCTCCACGACCCCGCCGAGCTCGGCGCGTTCCAGATCGAGCTCGTGCTCGACCGGGTCGACCGGCTGGGACTGCACGGTCGCGTCGTCATCGCGCACGGCTTCGCCATCGCGCAGCTCCCGCCCGATCGGCGCGCGGCGCTGCTGCAGCGGATGGGCGAGGCGGGCGTGGGCATGACGAGCGTTGCCCCGCTGCGGCTGCCGCAGCTGCCGATGCGCGAGCTCGCCGACGCGGGCGTGCGGCTCGGCCTGGGCACCGACGGCATCCGCGACCTGTGGAGCCCCTACGGCGACGGCGACACGCTCGGCATCGCCAGGCAGTACGCCCGTGCGTCGAGCCTCGTGCGCGACGAGGACCTCGAGCAGGTCGTGCGGCTCGCGACGAGCGACGGCGCATGGGCGGTGGGGCGCGACGTGCACGACCTCGTCGTCGGCGCACGCGCCGACGTCGTGCTCGTCGACGCCGAGCATGCGATGGACGCGCTCGTGCGGCTGCCCGAGCGGCGCATGGTCATCGCGGGTGGCAGGGTCGTCGCGACCGCCTGAGCCGGGCACGGGCGCATCCGCGCCGCAGGCTGCGGCCGGACGCCCGGGGCGTCACTCGGGGAAGCGGAACAGCTTCGTCTGCGGCTTCGGCATGCGCATGAAGGGCAGCTGCGCTGCACGCATCGAGGCGTACCACGTGATGCCCTTGGTGTTGCCGGGGCCGAACTTCGCCGTGATGCGGCGGCGCAGCAGGAAGCCGAGCAGCACGCAGTCGAGCACCGCGACGGCGATGAACGCCCACAGCACGACGTTGGCGATGAGGCGCACGTCCATGCTGTCGAAGAACGTGAGGACGATGACGACGATCATCGCTGGGATCATGAGCATCGCGACGTTGAGGCGCGCGTCGACGTAGTCGCGGACGAACTTGCGCACGGGGCCGCGGTCGCGCACCGGCAGGTAGCGCTCGTCGCCTCGCTCGAACCCGAGTCGCTGCTCCTCGCGCTTCGCGGCCATCTGCTCGCGCGACTCGCGCTTGGCCGCCTTGCGGTCGGTGGGCACGAGCGGGCGCGCGTTGCGCGCCACCTGCTGGCTGCGCTTCGGGGTGGCGACGCCCTTGCCGCCAGGCTTGACGACCTCGGGCTGCGCGATGACGTCCTTGGGCTTCGAGAAGAGGGCCACTGCGTTCCTTGCGTCGATTCGTGAGGCTCCAGTCTACCGTCGCACGCCGTCCGTAGGATCGGGAGCATGACCTCCGCAGATCTCGACCAGCTCCGTCGCGCCGTCGACGGCGGATTCGACCGCGCCGTCGGCGACCTCAAGGACCTCGTGCGCATCCCGAGCGTCTCCTGGGCCGCGTACGACAGGGCCCACGTGCGCGCGAGCGCCGAGGCCGTGCGCGAGCTCGTCGCAGGCACGGGGCTCTTCGACGACGTCGCGATCGAGCAGGTCGACGACGAGCAGGGCCGTCAGGGGCAGCCGGCGGTGCTCGCCAGGCGCGAGGCGCGCGGTGGTGCGCCGACCGTGCTGCTCTACGCGCACCACGACGTGCAGCCGTGGGGCGACGAGGCGCTGTGGCGCACGCCGCCGTTCGAGCCGACCGAGGTGGGGGAGCGGCTGTACGGTCGCGGCGCCTCCGACGACAAGGCGGGCGTCATGACGCACGTCGCAGCGCTGCGGGCGTTCGCCGAGACGCACCCCGACCCCGACCTCGGGCTCGTGCTGTTCGTCGAGGGCGAGGAGGAGTTCGGCTCCCGCTCGTTCGGCCGCTTCCTACAGACGCACGCCGACACGCTCGCCGCCGACGTCATCGTCGTCGCCGACAGCGACAACTGGTCGACCGACGTGCCCTCGCTCACCGTCGCGCTGCGCGGCAACGTCACGTTCCGGCTCGCGGTGCGCACGCTCGAGCACGCGAGCCACTCGGGCATGTACGGCGGTGCGGTGCCCGACGCGATGCTCGCGGCCATCCGCACCCTCGACACGCTGTGGGCGGCAGACGGCTCCGTCGCGGTCGAGGGGCTCACGAGCCATGATGCGCCCACGCCCGAGCGCGACGAGGCGCAGCTGCGCGAGGAGGCGGCGCTCCTCGAGGGCGTGCGGCTGCTCGGCGCGGGCAGCCTGCTCTCGCGCAGCTGGTTCCAGCCGTCCATCACCGTCACGGGCATCGACGCGCCGAGCGTCGCCGATGCGTCGAACACGCTGCTGCCCGAGGTGGCCGTGCGCGTCTCGGCCCGCATCGCGCCCGGTCAGAGCGCGCAGTCGGCGTTCGACGCGCTGCGCACGCACCTCGAGTCGCACGCGGCGTTCGGGGCGCATCTCGACATCTCCGACGTCGACCTCGGCGAGCCGGTGCTCGTCGACGTCGACGGCTGGGCCGCGGGCGAGGCGCAGGGTGCGATGGCGGATGCGTGGGGTGCCGAGCCGGTGCTGCAGGGCATCGGCGGCTCGATCCCGTTCATCGCCCAGCTCGTGGCGCAGTTCCCGAACGCGCAGATCCTCGTGACGGGCGTCGAGGACCCGGAGACGATGGCGCACAGCCCGAACGAGTCGCAGCACCTGGGCGTGCTGCGCAAGGCGATCCTCGCCGAGGCGGCGCTGCTCGCTCGCGCGAACGCCCGCCCGGTGCGATGATCGTGGCGGCGGAATGACCGAGCGACGCGACGCGTTGACCTTCGTCGAGGGGAGCATCATGACCGACACCACCACCGCAGCCGAGCAGGCGACCGAGGACGAGCACGGCGTCGCGCTCACCGACGCCGCAGCCGACAAGGTCCGCCGCCTCCTCGATCAGGAGGGCCGCACCGACCTGCGCCTGCGCGTCGCCGTGCAGCCGGGCGGCTGCTCTGGCCTCATCTACCAGCTCTACTTCGACGAGCGGTACCTCGACGGCGACGCCGTCCGCGACTACGACGGCGTCGAGGTCATCGTCGACCGCATGAGCGTGCCGTACCTCGATGGCGCGACCATCGACTTCGAGGACTCGATCCAGAAGCAGGGCTTCACGCTCGACAACCCCAACGCGCAGGGCTCCTGCGCATGCGGCGACAGCTTCCACTAGGCAGCACGATCGACGAACGGCCCCGGTGCGACAGCGCCGGGGCCCTTTCGTCGTGCCAGCGCCGTCCGACACGCCCGGCCCAGGGCATGCATCTGCAGGTGGCTCCGCGCAACACCCATCGGCTGGTCCTCAGCGTCTGCTGGGCGCGTACTAGGATTGGACCGCACAGCAGGCATACGTAAGGAAGCACTCTTGCGCACTCGTCGCACGTCTCGGTGGCTCGCGATCCCCATGATCGGCGTGCTGACGCTCGCTCTGGCGGGATGCACCCAGGAGCAGCTCCAGGGCTGGCTCCCCTCCACGCCCGGTGTCACGAACCACGTCGACCGCATCGTCGGCCTGTGGGTGACGTCGTGGATCGTCCTCCTCGCGGTGGGCGTCATCACGTGGGGGCTCATGCTGTGGGCGGGCATCGCCTACCGTCGCCGAAAGGGCCAGACGGGCTTCCCGGTGCAGCTGCGCTACAACATGCCGATCGAGGTCTTCTTCACGGTCGTCCCCGTCATCCTCGTCGTGGGCTTCTTCGCCTTCACGGCGCGTGACCAGGCGGCGATCGAGGAGCCGATCGACGACCCCGACGTCTCGATCACCGTCTACGCGAAGCGCTGGGCGTGGGACTTCGTCTACGACCAGACCGACGCGCAGTCGGTGTACTTCCAGGGCATCCAGGGCCAGGAGATCGAGGGCGGCGGCGTCGACACCGAGGAGCTGCCGACGCTCTACCTGCCGGTGAACTCCACCGTCGAGATCGAGCTCGAGTCGCGCGACGTCGCGCACTCGTTCTGGATCGTCGACTTCCTCTACAAGAAGGACACGCTCCCGGGCGTGACCAATGCGTTCTACTTCGAGACCGGCGACGTCGAGGGCGTGTTCACGGGCAAGTGCGCCGAGCTCTGCGGCGAGTACCACTCCCTCATGCTCTTCCAGGTCGAGGTGGTCTCGCAGGCCGAGTACGACGCGTACCTCGAGAGCCTCGAGACCGAGGGCAACGTGCTCACCGGCGACGAGATCGAGCAGTTCGGCGATGGACTGAACCCGGTGACGAACCCCGCCAACCAGGGCAGCGACGAGTCCGACGGCACCCCAGAGGCTCCGGCCGATCAGGAAGGCGAGTGATGGCCACCGCGACCGCACAGGAGCAGCGCACCGGCTCCGAGGGCTTCGAGCGCAAGGGCAACGTCCTGGTGAAGTGGATCACCTCTACCGACGCCAAGACCATCGGGTACATGTACCTGATCACGTCGTTCATCTACTTCGCCGTCGGCGGCGTGATGGCGCTCCTCATCCGTGCGCAGCTCTTCGAGCCCGGCCTCGAGATCGTGCCCACGAAGGAGCAGTACAACCAGCTCTTCACGATGCACGGCACGATCATGCTGCTCATGTTCGCGACGCCGCTGTTCGCGGGCTTCGCCAACGTGCTCATGCCGATCCAGATCGGCTCGCCCGACGTCGCCTTCCCGCGTCTCAACGCCTTCGCGTACTGGCTGTACTCGTTCGGCTCGCTCATGGCGGTCGCCGGCTTCCTCACGCCGCAGGGCGCCGCGTCGTTCGGCTGGACGGCCTATGCACCATTGAGCGACGAGACCTTCTCGCCAGGCGTCGGAGCGAATCTCTGGTTCCTTGGATTGGCGTTGTCGGGCTTCGGCACGATCCTCGGTGGCGTGAACTTCATCACGACGATCATGACGATGCGCGCGCCCGGCATGACGATGTTCCGCATGCCGATCTTCACGTGGAACGTGCTCATCACGTCGATCCTCGTGATCATCGCCTTCCCGGTGCTCGCGGCGGCGTTCTTCGGCATGAGCGCCGATCGACTCTTCGGCGCGCACATCTACGACCCATCGAACGGCGGCGTGCTGCTGTGGCAGCACCTGTTCTGGTTCTTCGGGCACCCAGAGGTGTACATCATCGCGCTGCCGTTCTTCGGCATCATCTCCGAGGTCCTGCCGGTCTTCTCGCGCAAGCCGATCTTCGGGTACAAGACGCTCGTCTACGCGACGATCGCGATCGCTGCCCTGTCGGTGGCGGTGTGGGCGCACCACATGTACGTCACGGGCTCGGTGCTGCTGCCATGGTTCGCGTTGATGACGATGCTCATCGCCGTGCCGACGGGCGTGAAGATCTTCAACTGGATCGGCACGATGTGGCGCGGATCGATCACGTGGGACACGCCCATGGTGTGGTCGCTCGGCTTCCTCGTGACGTTCGTCTTCGGTGGCCTCACCGGCGTCATCCTCGCGTCGCCGCCGCTCGACTTCCACCTCTCCGACGGCTACTTCGTCGTCGCGCACTTCCACTACGTCGTCTTCGGCACGGTCGTGTTCGCGATGTTCGCCGGCTTCTACTTCTGGTGGCCGAAGTGGACGGGAAAGATGCTCAACGAGCGTCTCGGCCACGTGCACTTCTGGTTCCTCTTCATCGGCTTCCACATGACGTTCCTCGTGCAGCACTGGCTGGGCGTCGTGGGCATGCCGCGTCGCTACTACAGCTACCTGCCGGAGGACGGGTTCACCTGGATGAACCAGCTCTCGACGGTGGGCGCGTTCATCCTGGCGTTCTCGATGGTGCCGTTCCTGTGGAACGTGTACATCACGGCGAGGCACGGCGAGAAGGTCACGGTCGACGACCCGTGGGGCTCCGGTCGCTCGCTCGAGTGGGCCACGAGCTGCCCGCCGCCGCGACACAACTTCACGTCGATCCCGCGCATCCGCAGCGAGTCGCCCGCATTCGACCTGCACCACCCCGAGGTGGGCCCGCAGGTGGGCGTCGGCCCGTTCAAGGACGCTCCCGAGCGCCCCGTGCTCGACATCTCCGAAGGCAAGGTGAAGTAGCCGATGCGCGCCAACATCGCGATCCTCTGGATCCTCGCGGTCTTCTTCCTCATCTGCGCAACCGGCTACACGATCTGGCACATGCTGGAGTACGCGGGCGAGGTCGAGTGGGTCGGCTCCGTGGGTATGGGCCTGTGCGCCATCCTCGCGGCGTTCATCGCCGCGTACATGGGCCTGGTGCACCGCACGTCGGGCGGACAGCTGCCCGAGGACGACGCGTCGGCGCTCATCGACGACGGCGACCCCGAGATCGGGCACTTCTCGCCGTGGTCGTGGTGGCCGATCTTCCTCGCGGCGTCGCTCGCGCTCACGTTCATGGGCCTTGCGATCTCGGTCTTCCTGCTGCCGATCGGTGCCGCGCTCGTCGTCATCATGCTCGTCGGCTGGGTCTTCGAGTACTACCGCGGCAACTTCGCGCGCTGACGCGCTGCACGCGATGCCCCGGCCGGCGACGGCCGGGGCTTCGTCGTCTGCGGGCGCATCCGCTCGTCGCAGGGGTCAGGCGTCGCGCGTGCGTGCGCGGGGCGGGTCGTCGTGCCTGGGGAGGCCGGCGAGCCAGCGTTCGACGTCGGCCTGCGAGCGCAGGCGCACGACCGTGAGGTGCGGATGGGTCCGCTCGAGCTCGGGGACGATGGTGCGGTACTTCGCGCGACCTCGCCATGCGTAGCGCACCACGTGGTCGCGGTCGGTGACGAACGTCGCCAGCGGCGGCTCGACGTTGCCGTTCCACAGCACCTCCTTGCGGAGGCGTCTGCGGAGCGTGCGGACGACGAGCCGCGTCATCGACACCGCGTACGGCATGTCGAGCCAGACGAGCGCGTCGGCACCGTCGGCGAGGCGCTCGCGCGCCGAGCCGTACTGCCACTCCGCGATCCACGATGCGCGTGCGACGAGCGCGTCGACGTCGTCGAGGAACTCGGGGCGCGGCTGCCAGCCGGCGCCGTGATGCAGTGCGTCGATCTCGGTGTGCTCGATGGCGAGGATCGCTGCGAGCCGACGCGCGAGCGACGTCTTGCCCGAGCCGGAGAGCCCGGCGACGAGGATGCGCTGGGGGATGGCCGGCAGGCGGTCGCGGGGTCCGAGCACCCGATCGACGCTAGCAGCGGCGGGCGCTGTGCATCAGGGTGCTGGGCAGTGCAGCACCGAGCGACCGAGCGAGCGGTCGACGTCGTGCGCATCCCAGGCGGCACCGCACTCCGGGCAGCCGCGCGCGGTCGCGACGCCTTCGCGCTGCTCGCCCCAGGGGCCGAGCTGCGGCGGCCCTGCGACTCGGATGAGGTTCGCGTTCGCCCACCGGTAGAGTCCGCCCGCTGCGCGGATGCGTGCGCCGAGCGGTTCCCTTCGTGCCATGATCATCAGTGTACTCATCATTCGGCTAGCATGGGCGCATGACCGCATCCGACGACCTCCTGCGCCTCGACGAGCAGGTGTGCTTCGCGATCGTGACGGCAGCGCGGAACGTCGTCGGCATCTACCGGCCGATCCTCGAGCCCCTCGGCCTCACCCATCCGCAGTACCTCGTGCTGCTCGCCCTCTGGGAGCGCGCGCCTCGCTCGCTGCGCGACCTCGCGACCGCGGTCGCGCTCGAGCCCGCGACGCTGTCGCCGCTCGTGCGCAGACTCGAGGCGCAGGGGCTCGTGAGCCGTGTGCGCAGCGTCGTCGACGAGCGCGTCCTCGACATCGGGCTCACCGAGGCCGGCGTCGCGTTGCGCACGCAGGCGCTGCGCGTGCCGGAGCAGGTCATGGCGGCCACGGGCATGGATGCCGCCTCGCTCGCCGCGCTGCGCGATGCGCTGGAGCCCTTCGCAGGCGCCCGCGACTGACCGGAGCGTGCGACTGGCTGGAGCGCGCGACTGACCGGAGCGTGCGACTGGCCGGAGCGCGAGGGCGCCCTTCGTGACGTAGCCTGGCGGATGGAGCACAACCCAGGAGGAACCCCCGCATGCCCGACCTCGCCAACGGCAAGTACGTCTCGCAGGCCGACGCGATCAGGCAGTGGTGGCCGGCGGCTCGCGCCGCGCTGCTCGAGACCGCGCAGGAGTACGGGGCGTGGATCACCCAGGACGACCTGAGCCGTCGCATCCAGGCCGACACGGGCATCACCACACGCCAGCCGGCGGCCGAGTGGATGGGGACCGTGCTGGGACGCGTCGCCGCGGACGCCGAGGCACGCACCGAGCCGCGCCTGGCGTCGCTGTGCGTGCAGGCCGACCTGTCGGTCGGCGACCACGTCGGCGCGGCGCCGGGTGGCTCCGTGCAGGCCCGCGAGCAGCAGGCGGCGCAGGATCGCCTCGAGTGCTACCGCGCGTTCGGTGCGACGCTGCCAGCAGACGGCGGTCAGCCGCAGCGCACGCCGCGCACCGTCGCACGGCCTGCGACGCGCGAGCGGAGGCCAGCACGCGATCGCAGCGCGGTGCGGGCACCGCGGGCGACGCCGAGCCCTGCCATGAAGGAGGTCACGTGCACCTCGTGCTTCATGGTCGTCCCGGCTGCGGATCGCTGCCGCGACTGCGGCGCCACGCTCCCCGCATAGGGATCGTCGCTCGAGGCCTCAGCCGGCGTCGAGCGCGGCTCGCACGCGGGGGATGACCTCGGTGCCGAACAGCTCGATCGTGCGCAGGTTCGCATCGTGCGGGGTGCCGGAGGCGTACTTCAGGTCGAATCGGTCGAGGCCCAGATCGCGCACGGCACGCACGATCTTCGCCGCGACCGTCTCCGGCGAGCCGACGAACAGCGCGCCGTCGTCGCTCGCGGCGTCGTCGAACTCGCGCGTCGTCGCAGGACCCCAGCCCCGCTCGGCCCCGATGCGGTTGCGCTGCACGATCCAGTGCGGACGCAGCAGCGCACGCGCCTCCGCGTCGCTCTCGGCGACGAGACCGGGGGAGTGCAGACCCACGCGACCGCCGTCGTGCCCGAATCGTGCCATCGCCTCGCGGTAGAGCCCCGAGAACGGTGCGAATGCCCTCGGGCTGCCGCCGATGACGGCGAGCATGAGGTCGAAGCCGTGCCGCGCAGCCCGCACGACCGACTGCGGCGTGCCTCCGACGCCGACCCACACGGGCACGCGGGAGCCCGTGACGGACGCCTGGGAGCGTGGCCACACCTCCTGCTCCGTCAGCGACGAGCGCAGGGTGCCGCTCCACGTCACGGGCTGCTCGGCCACGAGCGCGGCGAGCAGGTCGAGCCGCTCCTCGAAGAGCGTCTCGTAGTCCTCGAGGCGGAAGCCGAACAGCGGGAACGACTCCACGAACGACCCGCGACCGACGATGAGCTCCGCGCGTCCGTTCGAGAGGGCGTCGATCGTGGCGAACTGCTCGAACACGCGCACGGGGTCGGCAGACGAGAGCACCGTGACGGCCGTGCCGAGGCGGATGCGCTGCGTGACGCTCGCGAGGGCGCCGAGCACGACCTCGGGTGCCGTGAGCGAGAAGTCGCCGCGGTGGTGCTCGCCGAGGCCGAGGAAGTCGACGCCGCTCGCGTCGGCGAGCACGCCCTCGGCGACGACCTCGCGGATGGTGCGCGGATGCGCGTCGGGCTCCGCACCCAGGACGTCGCCGAAGGTGTGGAGCCCGAAGCCCAGCATGCGGATCAGTGGTGCGACGAGCGCTCGAGCTCGCCCTTCGTGACCGGCTCGATGCGGTCCTCGAAGAACCAGCGCGAGATGGCCGCGCGCACATGCGTGCCGGTCGTGATGCGTCCGCGAGCGTCGGGCCGCACCTTGGCGGGCTCCGGCGACTCGAACGCCTTGAGCTTCCACGACTCGTACTCGTCGAGGCTCTGGTGCACCTCGACGTACTCGCCGCCGGGGCGTCGCACGATGCGGCCGGACTCGAAGCCGTGCAGCAGGATCTCGCGATCCTTCTTCTGCAGGCCGAGCGCGACGCGCTTCGTGGTCCAGAACGCGATGACCGGTCCGAGGATCAGGAGCGCCTGCAGCACCCACGTCACCTGGAACACGTTGAGCCGGAAGTGCGTGGCGATGAGGTCCGACGAGGCACCCGCCCACAGCACGGCGTAGAAGACGACGCCTGCGGCACCGATCGCGGTACGCGTGGGAGCGTTGCGCGGACGGTCGAGCAGGTGGTGCTCACGCGTGTCCTGCGTGACCCACGCCTCGATGAACGGATAGAACATCACGAGCACGATGAACAGGCCGAGCACCGCCATCGGGATGAGCACGTTCCACGAGAACGTCAACCCGAACAGCTCCGACTCCCAGCCGGGCATGAGGCGCAGCGCACCGTCGGCGAAGCCGATGTACCAGTCGGGCTGGGTGCCTGCCGAGACGGGGGATGGGTCGTAGGGGCCGTAGTTCCAGATCGGGTTGATCGTGAACGTCGCCGCGATCGCCATGATGACGCCGAAGACGAGGAAGAAGAAGCCGCCTGCCTTCGCAGCGAACACGGGCATGATCGGCACGCCCACGACGTTGTCGTTCGTCTTGCCGGGGCCCGAGAACTGCGTGTGCTTGTTGAGCACGAGCAGCACCATGTGCAGGCCGAGCAGCACGATGAGCAACGCGGGCAGCAGCATGATGTGCAGCACGAAGAGCCTGGGGATCACGACGACGCCCGGGAACATGCCGCCGAACAGCAGGTACGAGATCCAGCCGCCCACGAGCGGGATGCCCTTGATCATGCCGTTGATGATCGCGAGGCCGTTGCCCGAGAGCAGGTCGTCGGGGAGCGAGTAGCCCGTGAAGCCCTCTGCCATCGCGAGGATGAAGAGCAGGAAGCCGATGACCCAGTTCAGCTCGCGCGGCTTGCGGAACGCGCCCGTGAAGAACACGCG
The DNA here is from genome assembly GCF_979255995.1 of Agrococcus sp. AC640b. Taxonomy (NCBI): domain Bacteria; kingdom Bacillati; phylum Actinomycetota; class Actinomycetes; order Micrococcales; family Microbacteriaceae; genus Agrococcus; species Agrococcus sp. AC640b. The sequence continues at coordinate 15,311 of NZ_CEEDMM010000004.1, read as the reverse complement.
CAGCATGTGCAGGCCGATGGACGCGACGAACAGCAGCGCAGCCCAGTGGTGGACCTGGCGCATGAGGAGGCCGCCGCGGATGTCGAACGAGATGTCGAGCGACGACGCGTAGGCGATCGACATCTCGATGCCCTTGAGGGGCACGTACGAGCCCTCGTACGTCGTGTGCCCCATCGACGGATCGAAGAAGAACGTCAGGAACGTGCCCGAGAGCAGGATCACGACGAACGAGTAGAGGGCGACCTCGCCGAGCATGAACGACCAGTGGTCGGGGAAGATCTTGCGGCCGAGGTAGGCCGTGACCCCCGAGATGCTCGTGCGCTCGTCGAGGTAGTTCGCCGCCCAGGAGGTGACGGTGCGCCGCTGCTGCGGCGACTGGGCCGACTGCGGTGCCTGCGGTGCTTCGGTGGTGGTCATGCGCGGTCCTCGGTGGTACCGGCGACGTGGACGTACTCGTCCTCGTTGACGTCATGGAGACGCTCGAAGTACGAGGGGCCCACGGGCTCCGTGAAGTCGCTCTTGGCGACGAGGTAGCCATCGGCGTCGACCTCGATGGGCAGCTGCGGCAGGGGGCGCTTGGCCGGGCCGAAGATGACCTTGCAGTGATTCTTCACATCGAAGGTGGACTGGTGGCAGGGGCACAGCAGGTGATGCGTCTGCTGCTCGTACAGCGCGACGGGGCATCCGACGTGCGTGCAGATCTTGGAGTACGCGACGATGCCGTCGTACGACCAGCCTGCGCGGTCCGGGTGCTCGTTGAGCTGATCGGCGGGGAGGCGCATGAGCAGCACGGCTGCGAGCGCCTTCTCGTCCAGCGGGTGCTCCGCCTCGTCGATGCCCTCCGGCATGACGTGGAAGGCGGAGCCGTATGAGACGTCCTCTGCCCGGATGGGCGTGCCGGTGGGGTCGAGGCACAGGCGCGTGCCGGCCTCCCACATCGTGTGCGCGAAGACGTCGGTGGGCACCTGGTCGGCAGGAGCGAGGTCGCGGAACAGCACGACCGCGGGCAGCGGCACGACGGCGATGGCGCCGATGAGCGAGTTGCGGATGAGCGAGCGACGCGAGAAGCCGGACTCCTGGTCGCCGAGCGTGAAGACCTCGACGGCCTTCGCGCGCGTCTTCTCGGTGCCGCGCGTGCCGTGGCGGAGCTCGACGTGCTCCTCGTCGCTCATGAGCTGCTTCGACCAGTGCACGGCACCGATGCCGATGGCCAGCAGCGCCAGCGCGATGCCGAGGCCCAGGAAGAGGTTGTTGAACCTCGTGGTCTCGAGATCGCCCGGCGTGATCGGCACGACGATGTACGCCACGACCGCGAGGATCGAGCCCAGGGCCGACAGGACGAACCAGGCGAAGACGACGCGCTCTGCGCGCTTCTCCTTCTCCGGGTGCAGATCGGTCTGACGCTTCCTGTGCGGGGGCAGACCGGGGTTCTCGAACTCGCTGGCGCGCTGGAGCGCGGCCTCGCGGTCGACCTCGACCTCCTGCATCTTCTGGTCCTCCGTCATCAGTTGGGCTTCGCCGTCAGCCAGACCGTGATCGCCACGATGCCGCCGAGACCGAAGATCCAGATGAACAGACCCTCGGACACGGGGCCGAGCGAGCCCAGGTCGAAGCCGCCGACGCTCGGGTTCTCGTCGAGGAAGTGGAGGTAGGCGATGATGTCTGCCTTCTCCTCGGGAGAGATGTTGTCGTCGTTGAACACCGGCATGTTCTGCGGGCCCGTGAGCATGGCCTCGTAGATGTGCGCGGCGTCGATGTCGTGCAGGTCGGGGGCGAACTTGCCCTCCGTGAGCGCGCCGCCTGCGCCGGCCACGTTGTGGCACATCGCGCAGTTGATGCGGAAGATCTCGCCACCGGCTGCGACGTCGGCGTCCGCCGTGTCGAGCATCTCCTCGGTGGGCACGTCGGGACCGGGCGCGAGCTCGGCGATGTACTCGCCCATCGCGTCGGACTGCTCCTGCGAGAACTGCGGCGCGCGCGCCTCGCCCTGCGGACCGGAGAACGCGAGCGGCATGCGGCCGGTCATGACCTGGAAGTCGACCGATGCTGCGCCGACGCCGATGAGGGTCGGGCCCTCGGACGTGCCCTCGGCGTTGACGCCGTGGCATGAGGCGCAGTTCGCCTGGAAGAGCTGCTCGCCGTCGTCGACCGTGAGCTGCGTCGCCTGCTGCGACGATGCGTCTGCCGATGCGACCTGCCCGACGACCGTCGAGACGCCGCCTGCTGCGACGAGGCCGAGCACGAGGAGGCCGAGGCTCGCGAGCGGGTGTCGCCTGCCGGCCTTCTTGCTGCGGTGTGCCAAGAGAAGCGCCCTTCTAGCGGAGCCAGTAGATGATGAGGTACAGAGCGATCCAGACCACGTCGACGAAGTGCCAGTAGTACGACACGACGATGGCGGTGGTCGCCTCCTTGTGACCGAAGTGCTTCACCGCGTATGCGCGCCCGATCACGAACAGGAAGGCGATGAGGCCACCCGTGACGTGCAGGCCGTGGAAGCCGGTCGTGATGTAGAAGGCGGAGCCGTATGCGCTCGTCGCCAGCGTGACGTTCTCATGCACCAGCACGGCGTACTCGAACACCTGCAGGATGATGAACACCGCGCCCATGGCGTAGGTGAGGAAGAACCACTCGACCATGCCCCAGGCCTTCACGTTCCACAGCGAGCCCGTGCGGCCCTTCTGCAGACGCTCGGCGGCGAACACGCCGAACTGGCAGGTCACCGAGGAGAGCACGAGGATCGTCGTGTTGACCGTCGCGAAGGGCACGTTCAGCAGCGAGGACTCGGTCGCGAACATGTCGCCGGTCGTCGAGCGGAGCGTGAAGTAGATCGCGAACAGGCCGGCGAAGAACATGACCTCGCTGCCCAGCCACACGATGGTCCCGACCGCGACGGTGTTGGGCCGACGCACGAGCTGCGTCGCCCCAGGGTGGGAGAGGGAGGTGCTGGTCACAGGTCCATCCTAGGCGATTCGGAGCGTACTCTCGGCAGCGGTTGCGAGGCGTGGCGTCGATAGGCTGTGCCCATGGAGCCCAAGTCCTGGCCCGGCGTGCTCGAGACGCTGCTGACCCCTGAGGATCTCACGATCGGACAGGCGGCGTGGGCCATGGGCGAGGTCGTGTCCGGGGGAGCGGAGCCCGCGCAGCTCGGCGCGTTCCTCGCGGCGCTGCGCGCGAAGCGCGAGTCGGTCGACGAGCTCGTCGGCTTCCGCGACGCGATCCTCGAGCACGCCGTCGCGCTGCCGGGCTCGTCGCTCGTGCTCGACATCGTGGGGACCGGCGGCGACCGGCACGGCACCGTCAACGTCTCGACGATGGCGAGCATCGTGTGCGCCGCGGCCGGCGTGCCGGTGCTCAAGCACGGCAATCGCGCGGTGTCGTCGCTCTCGGGCGCGTCGGACGTGCTCACCGAGCTCGGCGTCATCCCCGAGGACGAGGATCCCGCGACGGTGCGGGCGATCCTCGACGAGGCGGGCATCTCGTTCGCGTGGGCCATGCGATTCCACCCCGGATTCCGACACGCCGGACCCGTGCGTGCGGCCCTCGGCGTGTCGACGGTCTTCAACCAGCTCGGCCCGCTCGTGCACCCGGCGCGTCCCGAGGTGACCGCGTGCGGCGTCGCGGATCGCTCGCGCATCCAGAACTTCGTCGGCGTGTTCGCCACCCGCGGCGGCACCGCGTTCGTCTTCCGCGGCGAGGACGGCCTCGACGAGCTCACCACCACCGGTCACTCGGAGCTGTGGGAGGTCGTGCGCGGCGACGTCGTCGAGCACGACGTCGACCCTCGCGAGCTGGGCATCACGCTCGCGTCGATGTCGGATCTCGTGGGTGGCGACGCCGTCGCGAACGCCGAGACGGTGCGGCGGACCGTCGCGGGGGAGCAGGGGCCCGTGCGCGACATCGTGCTGCTGAACGCGGCTGCGGCGCTCGCCGCGTGGCGCGTGCACGGCGATCCGCGGCAGAGCGACCGGCCGCTGCGCGACCGCCTGCGCGAGACGCTCGTGGTGGCCGCGAGCGCCATCGACTCCGGCGCTGCCGTAGCGACGCTCGAGCGCTGGCGCGTCGCGGCGTCGCGCACGACGGGAGACTGAGGTGGAGCGGCGCGTCGCCGAGCAGGCGCTCGGCGCCGGCCCGATGGCGACGCTGCTCGAGGACCGCACCGTCGACGCGCGGCTCGGGTCGCGCGACACCGTCGAGCCGTGGCGCCGGGTGCCGGTGCGATGGGGCGACCACGGCACGCGCTCGCTCATCGTCACGACCCTCACCGCCGGTGCCGTGCTCGTCGCCTACGGCATCACCCTGCTGCTCGAGCAGCCGCCCGCCTTCGAGGCGCTGCTGTCGCTGCGGCTGCTCGGCATCGCGCTCATGGCCGTGGTCGTGCTGCTCGCCCCTGCCTCGCGCGACGCGCGCCTGCTCGCCGGATGGGCGCTCTCGCTGCACGCGGTGGTCGCCGTCGCCGGCGTGCTCATGGTCTCGACCGACGTCTTCGGCAGGCAGCGCATCGGGGCGATCTCGGCCGTCGAGTTCGCGGGATTCATCACGTGGGTCGCGGTCATGCTGCTGCTGCGCATGCGCCATCCGGTGACGATCCTGACGGCGCTCATGGGCGGATGCCTCGCGGGGCTCGCGTTCTTCGGCAGGGTGCTGCCGCTCGTGCGCGAGCGCTTCGAAGGCGCAGACGGCGGCCAGGCGGCGCTGTTCACCGTCGACGACGATGCGATCGCGAGCCTCGTGATCGTCGGCGTCGCCGTCGCGCTCGTCATCTTCGCCTGGTGGATCGACGGCTGGGCGCGCGTGCTCCTGCCGATGGAGGCGCCGGACGCGTCGGTGCCGGTGCGCAGCGAGCGCGAGCGCATCCGATTCGCGGGCATCCTCACCGCGTGCATGCTCGACCCGGTCGCCATCGTGCTCCTGCATCTGGCGAAGCAGCCGACCCCCGAGTCCCGACTCGACCCCGACGAGGACTGGTTCGCGACGGCGCTGCTCGCCGTCGCCTACGCGAAGCTCACGATCTGCTGGGTCGCCATCACGACGATCGCCATCTGGCTGCTCGACCCGACCTGGTCGTGACGCACGAAGGGGGCCGGCGATGCCGGCCCCCTTCGCGTGCGATGCGATCGCGCGATCAGCGCACGTCGTCGTCGACCCAGTCGAGGGTCTTCTGCACGGCCTTCTTCCAGTTGCGGTAGGTGCGGTCGCGCTCGGCCTGGTCGAGGTTGGGCTCCCACCGGGAGTCCTCCTGCCAGTTCTCGCGCAGCTCGTCGAGGCTGCCCCAGAACCCGACCGCGAGACCCGCTGCGTAGGCGGCGCCCAGCGCCGTGGTCTCGGCGACCACGGGACGGATGACCGGCACCTGCAGCAGGTCGGCCTGGAACTGCATGAGCGTGTCGTTCGCGATCATGCCTCCGTCGACCTTGAGCTCGGTGAGGTCGACGCCCGAGTCGGCGTTGACCGCGTCGACGACCTCCGTCGTCTGGAACGCCGTGGCCTCGAGCGCTGCGCGGGCGATGTGGCCCTTGTTCACGTAGCGGGTGAGGCCCACGAGCGCACCGCGCGCATCCGGACGCCAGTACGGCGCGAACAGACCCGAGAAGGCGGGCACGAAGTACGCGCCGCCGTTGTCCTCGACGGTCTTCGCCAGCGTCTCGACGCTCGGTGCGTCGGCGATGAGGCCCAGGTTGTCGCGCAGCCACTGGATGAGCGATCCCGTCACGGCGATCGACCCCTCGAGCGCGTAGTGCGTGGGCTCGTCGCCGATCTTGTAGCCGACGGTGGTGAGCAGCCCGTTCTTCGAGTGGACGATCTCCTCGCCGGTGTTGAAGATGAGGAAGTTGCCCGTGCCGTAGGTGTTCTTCGCCTCGCCCTTGTCGAACGCCGCCTGGCCGAAGGTCGCCGCCTGCTGGTCGCCGAGGATGCCCGTGATGGGCGTCTCGCGCAGGAGGCTCGCGTCGCTCGCGATGCCGAACTCGCCGGACGACGACTTGATCTCCGGGAGCATCGAGGCGGGCACGCCGAAGTCGGCGAGGATCGACTCGTCCCACGAGAGCGTCTCGAGGTCCATGAACAGCGTGCGCGACGCGTTCGTGACGTCGGTGGCGTGCACGCCGCCGTCGACGCCGCCGGTCAGGTTCCACAGCACCCACGAGTCGGTGGTGCCGAACAGCAGGTCGCCGGCCTCGGCGGCCTCGCGAGCACCCTCGACGTTCTCGAGGATCCAGACGATCTTCGTGCCGGAGAAGTACGTCGCCAGCGGCAGTCCGACCTTGGCCTTGTAGCGCTCGACGTCGCCGTCTGCGAGACGGTCGACGATCTTCTGCGTGCGGGTGTCCTGCCAGACGATCGCGTTGTAGACGGGCTCGCCCGTGGTCTTGTTCCACACCACCGCGGTCTCGCGCTGGTTCGTGATGCCGATGGCCTTCACGTTGTGGCGGGTGACGTTGGCCTTCGACAGCGCCTGACCGATCACCTCGCGCGTGTTGTTCCAGATCTCCTTCGGGTCGTGCTCGACCCATCCGGCCTGGGGGAAGATCTGCTCGTGCTCGAGCTGGCCGGTGGAGACGATGCTCCCGGCGTGGTCGAACAGGATGGCGCGCGTCGAGGTCGTGCCCTGATCGATCGCGATGACGTAGTCGTCAGCCATTGTCACTCCTTCGTGGTGGGTGGTGGTCAGAGGCTAGGGGAGGCCGCTGTGCGCGGCCCATGGGGTGTCGACGGAGGGGGACGACCCCCCTCCATCGCACGGGTCGAGGTGGGCGCCGTGACGCTCAGGCGAGGCCGCTGGCCAGCAGCACCGGCGCCAGCGCGCCTGCGAGCGCACCACCGATGAGCGGGCCGACGACCGGCACCCACGCGTAGGCCCAGTCGCTGTCGCCCTTGCCCGCGATGGGCAGGACGGCGTGCGCGATTCGGGGGCCGAGGTCGCGGGCGGGGTTGATGGCGTAGCCGGTCGGACCACCGAGCGACGCGCCGATCGCGACGACCGTGAAGGCGACCGCGAGCGCGCTGAGCGGACCCGTGAGCGCCTCGTCGGCTCCGTTGAGGCCGAACGACAGGATGACGAACACGAGCACGAACGTCGCGATGATCTCGGTGACGAGGTTCCAGCCGTACGAGCGGATGCCGGGGCCGGTCGCGAAGGTGCCGAGCTTCGCTGCAGGGTCCTCCTCGGCGTCGAAGTGCTGCTTGTAGGCGAGCCAGGCGAGCACGGCGCCGATGAAGGCGCCCACCAGCTGGCCGACGAGCGAGATCGCGTATGCGGCCCACGGGACCTCGTCGCCCTGCACGACGCCGTTCGCGATGAGCCCGACGGTGACGGCGGGGTTGAGCTGCGCGCCGGAGTAGCCGGAGACGAGCACGCCCGCGAACACCGCGAGGCCCCAGCCGAAGTTGATCATGAGGAAGCCGCCCCCGAAGCCCTTGGTCTTCGCCAGGACGACGTTCGCGACGACGCCGGTGCCGAGGAGGAGCAGCAGCGCCGTCCCCACGGTCTCCGACAGGAACACCAAACCGAGATTGTCCAACTTCGACCCTGCTCTCCGCATCAGACGGGCTGCGCCCGGCCCCTCCTCCACGAGGGGCAGCGTCAGCCTATGCCTGGGCAATGGACGCCGACAGCCCCGACACGTCGTGCATCGCGGCACGGGTGACGGCACGTCGCCCGGCGCCCTGCCGCACCGGAGCGCCGGGGCGTAGGTTGGCAGCGACGTCGCACCCCCGATCGAAGTGGGAGACCATGAAGAAGCTCATCAACGATCCGTCGAAGGTCGTGGAGGAGGCGGTCGCAGGCATCGCCGCCGCGCACCCCGAGCTCCGCGTGATCCAGGACCCGCCGTACGTCATCGTCCGCGGCGACGCACCCGTCGCCGGCAAGGTCGCGCTCGTGTCGGGCGGCGGCTCCGGCCACGAGCCGCTGCACGGCGGCTTCGTCGGCCACGGCATGCTCGACGCGGCCGTGCCTGGCCCCGTGTTCACCTCGCCGACGCCCGATCCGATCCTCGCGGCGACGAAGGCGGTCGACGCAGGCAAGGGCGTGCTGCACATCGTGAAGAACTACACCGGCGACGTGCTGAACTTCGAGACCGCCGCCGAGCTCGCGCTCGCCGAGGGCATCGAGATCGAGTCGGTGATCGTCGACGACGATGTCGCCGTCAAGGACTCGCTCTACACGGCCGGTCGGCGTGGCGTCGCCGGCACGCTGCTCGTGGAGAAGATCGCGGGTGCGGCCGCCGAGCGCGGCGACTCGCTCGCGGAGGTCGCCGCCGTCGCACGCACGGTCAACGCGCAGGTGCGCACGATGGGCATGGCGCTCGCACCGTGCACGGTGCCGCACGCGGGGGAGGCGTCGTTCGAGCTCGGCCCAGACGAGATCGAGATCGGCATCGGCATCCACGGCGAGCCCGGTCGCGAGCGCATCGCGCTCGAGCCCGCCGACGCGATCGTCGACCGTCTGCTCGAGCCGATCCTCGAGGACCTGCCGTTCGCGTCCGGCGATCGTGCCCTGCTGTTCGTGAACGGCATGGGCGGCACGCCCCTCATCGAGCTGTACGTCGTGTTCCGTCGCGCCGCCGAGGTGCTGGCGTCGAAGGGCATCACGGTGTCGCGCACGCTCGTGGGCAGCTACGTGACGAGCCTCGAGATGCAGGGCGCGTCGATCTCGGTGCTGCGCCTCGACGACGCGCTCACCGAGCTGTGGGACGCGCCGGTGCAGACGCCCGCGCTGCGCTGGGGTCGCTGATGACGCTCGACGCCGACTGGACGCGCAGGTGGATCGGGCTCGTCGCCGACCGCATCGCCGAGCGCAAGGCCGAGCTCACGCACCTCGATCGCGACATCGGCGACGGCGACCACGGCGAGAACCTCGACCGCGGCTTCACGGCCGTGCGCGCGCGGCTCGCCGATCTCGACGCCGACGCGACGCCGGGCGCGATCCTCAAGCTCGTCGCGACGACCCTCATCTCCACGGTCGGCGGGGCGAGCGGGCCGCTGTTCGGCACCGCGTTCCTCAAGGCGTCGTTGGCGGCTGGCGACGCCACGACCCTCGACGACGTGCTCGTCGACGTGCTGCGGGCTGCGCGCGACGGCATCGTCACCCGTGGCAAGGCCTCCGTCGGCGACAAGACGATGGTCGATGCATGGACCCCCGCTGTCGACGCGGCGGCGGCTGCCGGCGACGCGACCTCCGCGCTCGCAGCCGCAGCGGATGCCGCCGAGGCCGGCGCCGTCGCGACGGAGCCGCTCGTGGCGAGGAAGGGGCGCGCGTCGTACCTCGGCGAGCGGGCCATCGGGCATCGCGACCCCGGCAGCGAGTCGACTGCGCTCATCCTGCGCGCGGCGGCGGACGCGTGAGCGTCGGCATCCTCGTCGTGTCGCACTCGGCGCGCATCGCCGAGGGGGTGGTCGAGCTCGCGGGGCAGATGGCGGCGGACGTCGCGATCGTCGCGGCAGGCGGCACCGACGACGGCGGCATCGGCACGAGCTTCGACCTCGTGGTCGCCGGTCTCGCCGAGGCGGACGCGGGCGACGGCGTCGTCGTGCTGTGCGACCTGGGCTCCGCGGTGCTCACGGCCGAGACGGCGCTCGACCTGCTCGAGGCCGACGCTCGTGCGGGCGTGCGGATCGCCGACGCCCCGATCGTCGAGGGCGCCGTGGCCGCCGCGGTCGCCGCGCAGTCGGGCGATCCGCTCGACGCGGTGCTCGCGGCCGCCGAGTCCGCGCGTGGCGACGTCGCGGCGGCCGATGCGCCAGACGAGGGGGTCGGCGATGGCCCGACGCGCACGCTGTCGCTCGTGAACGCCTCCGGCCTCCATGCACGCCCTGCCGCGGATCTCGTGCAGCTCGCCGCGACGTTCGACGCCCAGGTACGTGTGAACGGCGTGGATGCCCGCAGCATGCTGCGCGTGCTCGCGCTCGGGCTCGACCGTGGCGACACCGTGACGATCGCCGCGTCGGGTGCCCAGGCGCGCGAGGCGGTCGAGGCGATCGCCGGGCTCGTCGAACGCGGGTTCGACGAGTCGTGACGGCCGGAGCGACGCCGCTGGACGCGACGACGCTGCGGCGACGGCTCGCGGCGGCACCGCTCGACGCGCTCGGGCTCGATCCCGACGATCGCGAGGAGATCGAGCGTGCGATCGTCAGGCTCGAGGCCGACGACGACGCAGCAGCGCGCGTCGCGGCAGCCGCGACGCGACTGCTGGCCGGCATCGGTGGCACCGACGAGCAGCCTGCGTCGCCGTTCGCGTCGCTCGACGACGACCCGGATGCTCCCGCAGGCACCCTCGCGACGCTGGCGCTCGTCGCGACGGCCGCCGACGTCGCTGCGTGGCTGCGCGGCCGCGGCCTCGATGCGCGCACGGCGGCGTCGGGCGTCGGCGACCTCGGTCGGCAGCTGCGCGTGCACCGCGCCGCCACGGGGCGGCCGGGGCTCGACACGGAGGACTGGCTGGCGATGGTGTGGTCGGGGGCGCTGCTGCAGCACGGCGCGCTGCAGGTCGCGCACGTCCGCCACCGGCGGCTCGGCTGGGTGCGGTCGCTGCACATCCCCTCCGGCGCCGCGCTCGCGCCGTCCGACGTCGACGCGACGCTCGCGGCTTCGGCCGCCGTGGGCGAGGCGGCGTTCCCCGAACGTGCGACCGCGATCGTGCACTGCCGGTCGTGGATGCTCGACCCGTGGCTCGTCGACGCGCTGCCGGGGTCGCGCCTGGCAGCGTTCGCGGCGCGGTGGGCGGCGACGGCCAGCGACGCCGACGGCACCGAGGACGTGCTGTGGTTCGTGTTCGGCATGCGACCGCCTGCACCGCAGGCATCCACGCTCCCGCGCGACTCGGCGCTGCGACGCGCGATGGCCGAGCGCCTCGAGGGCGGCGGCAGGCCCGTGCTGCGCGAGGGCGTGCTGCGTGCGTGACGGACGGCGTCTCAGTCCAGCAGCGCGCCGTACTCCTGCGGGTGCTGCTGCACGATGGCGCGGACGAACGGGCACGACGGCACGACGGTGCGTCCGGCGGCGACGGCCTCGTCGAGCGCGGCGCGCACCACGAGCGTGCCGTAGCCGCGACTGCCGAACTCGGGATACGTCTGGGTGTGGGGGAACGAGCGCGTGCCGTCGCGGTCGGCGTAGTCGACGAAGCTCGCGAGCGTGCCGTCGACGTGCAGCTCGAATCGGCCCCGGTCCTGGGCGTCGACGATCTCGACGGTGTCGCTCATGCCGTCACTCTAGGCGCGGCGCCCAGCGACACGCAGGGACGCGTCCGCACGGGGTGCGGGATGCGAGGCTCGCCCTCACGCTGCGACGGCGTGCAGCGCCGCCTCCGCGAGGGCCTGCGCGTGCGCGGCCATCGAGTCGACGACGGGCACGTCGAGGTCGTCAGGGCCCACGAGGAGCTGGATCTCGGTGCACGCGAGCACGATCGCCTCGGCCCCGTCGTCGACGAGGCTCGCCGCGATCGCGAGGTAGGCCTCGCGTGACGCGTCGCGCACGACGCCGCGGGTGAGCTCGCTCCAGATGATGCCGTCGATCACGCCCCGCTCGCGCGCACCGGGCACGCTCGTCTCGATGCCGTGCAGCGCGAGGCGGTCGCGGTAGAACGGCTCGCGCATGACCCAGTCGGTGCCGAGCACGCCGACGCGACGGGCTCCGAGCCGCTGCGCGCTCGTCGCGACCGCGTCGCCGATGTGCAGCAGCGGCACCTCGATCGCGGCCTCGACCGCCGGCGCGACCTTGTGCATGAGGTTCGTGCAGATCGCGATGCGGTCGGCGCCCGCGGCCTCCAGACGGCGGGCCTCGGTGGCCAGGAAGGCACCCGCGACGTCCCAGTCCTCGCGGACCTGCTGGTCGCGCACGTCGGCGAAGTCGACGCTCGAGAGCAGGATGCGCGCGCCGTGATGCCCGCCGAGCGCTTCCGCGACGCGTTCGTTGATGGCACGGTAGTAGTCGAGCGTCGAGTGCCAGCTCATGCCGCCGATGAGGCCGATGGTCTCCATGCCTCCATCGCACCAGGCCCACCTAGCCAGTGGCTAGCCTTCTCTCTCCTGGGTCATCCATCACGTATGGTTATGGCATGGACATCGACCCCCGCCGCGTGCTCATCTTCCGCGCCGTCGCACGCGCGGGGTCCGTCTCGGGTGGCGCGCGCACGCTCGGATGGACGCAGCCCGCGGTGAGCCAGCATCTGCGAACGCTCGAGGGGGAGCTCGGCACGGCACTGCTGCTGCGTGGCCCGACGGGCGTCACGCTCACCGAGGCCGGCCAGCGGCTGCTCGCACGCGCCGACGCGATCGAGGCCTCGTTGCGGCAGGCGGAGGCCGAGCTCGCCGAGCTCGTCGCAGGCGGCGGCACCGTGACCCTCGCCGCCTTCCCCTCGGCGATGGCCGATCTCGTGCCGCGCGCCATCGCGCGCCTGCTGCGCGACGCGCCGCAGGTGCAGGTGCGCGTCGTGGAGGCCGAGCCGCCAGAGGCGCTCGAGGCCGTCTCGGCGAACGACGTCGATCTCGCCGTCGTGTTCGAGTACGCCGAGACGACCGATCAGGTGGGGCTCGATCGCGTCGCCCTCGGCGACGACCCGAGCCTCGTCGTCGTCCCGGAGGGGCATGCGCTCGCCGATGCGGAGTCGATCGCGCTCGCCGACCTCGCGGGGGATCGTTGGGTCGCCGGCTGCCCGCGCTGCCGCACGCATCTCGAGGCGCTCGCGGCCCGAGCGGGCTTCTCGCCCGACATCCAGCACTCCACCGACGACCTCGTCGCCGCCCAGTCGTTCGTCGCCTGCACGGGCGCCGTGGCGCTGCTGCCCGCAATGGGCGTCGCAGCGCATCAGCGTGCCGACGTCGTCGCCAAGCCGCTCGCCGACGGATCCGGGCGTGCGCTCAGCATCCGCCACCGCCCCGGCGCCGACCGGGTGCCGGCGATCCGCTCGGTCATCGAGGCCCTCGCCGCCGTCGTCTGACCTCCGCGACGCCGACGTCGGCCGCGGTCAGCGGCGCTCGCCGAGCTCGAGGATGCGGTGCAGCAGCACGAGCACCTCGTCGGGCAGCGCCGGCTCGACGACCGTGACGTCGATGCGCGTCTCGACCCGCACGCGCCAGACGTAGGCGTCGCGGAGGCGATCGTCGTCGTCGGCTGCCAGGCCGGCGAGCTCGCCGGAGTCGATGAGCGACTCGAGGGCGCGCTGGTCGCGGCTCGGCAGCGCCGACTCGGGCAGCACGCCGATGCGCTCGCGCCCCAGCATGCCGCCGGAGCGCTCGACGCGCACCGTGCCGGGCGCGCCGTCGGCAGCGGGCGCCGTCGCGGATCCCTCGCGCGTGACGCCCACCGCGTCCCACGCATCGACGATCGCGGCGCGCTCGGCCGAGTCGGCGCCGAAGCGCGACTCGGCGGCGGCCATCGTGGCGGCGGCGAACTCGGCGAAGTCGGCGCGCACGCCGATCGAGCCGTTCGTGAGCACGTCGAGCCACACGAGCCCCGCACCCTCCCAGGCCCGCCCTCCGATCGCGGTCGCCGCGAGGTAGAAGGCGTGATTCGGGATGCCGGAGTTGATGTGCACGCCGCCGTTGTCGCTCGTGGTGTCGACGTAGTCGGCCATGGTCGCCGGCTGCGGATCCTTGCCGAGCACGTCGTCGTCGTACGCGGTGCCAGGCGCCCGCAGCGACCGCAGCGCGACGCCGTCGACGCCGGGTGCGAACAGGCCTGCGCCCACCAGCCAGTCGGCCTCGTCGGCACGCTGGCCGAGCGCGTGCTGCTTCGCGAGCGAGCCGACGACGTCGGCGACCGACTCGTTGAGCGCGCCGGACTGGCCCTGGTAGACCAGATCGGTCGTGGCCTGCACGAGCCCGTGCGCGAGCTCGTGGCCGATGACGTCGACGGCCCCGGTGAACCCGAGGAACACCTCGCCGTCGCCGTCGCCGAACACCATGCGCTCGCCGTTCCAGAACGCGTTGTCGTACGCCTCGCCGTAGTGCACCGTCGCGAGCAGCGGCATGCCGGCGCCGTCGAGCGAGTCACGCCCGAAGGCCTCGTGCAGCAGCGTCCAGGTGATGCCGAGCCCGTCGTACGCCTCGTCGACGGCGACGTCGCCCGTGGCCGCATCGCCCTCGTTGCGCACGGTCGTGCCTGGCAGCCGCATGGTGCGCTGCGCGTCGGCGATCGTGCGTCGCGGTGCCGGATCGGCGTCGGCCACGAGGGATCGGGCCTCGGACGCGGGGGCGCCGGCGCGCGCCGAACGCCGCGACGCTCGCACCGCCTCGTCGAGCGTGAGGGTCCGCTGCGCGCAGCGCGCGACGGTGGCGCTCGGATGCTCGCCGAGACGCTCGAGCAGGAACGGAGGGACGATGCCGTGCATGCCTCGACCCTACGAGCCGGCGCCGACACGTCGATCGAGCCTGTGGATGGATGGCTGGGCGGGCATCGACGTCCCATAGGAGCGGACCGTAGGCTCGGCTGGTCCCGTGCCCCGACGACCGCAGAGGCCGCCGCATGACCGCAAAGACCTGGAACATCCTCGGCATCGTCGCCGCAGCCCTCGTGATCGTGGTCGCGGCGGTGCTGTTCGCGACGCGACCGTGGGAGCAGGCCGCCGCGCCGACCGATCAGGGCGAGATCACCGCCGCGGACACGCTCGACGACACGACGCACATCCTCTCCGACGCGGGGGAGGGCGCGCCCGTCGTCGTCGAGTTCCTCGACTTCGAGTGCCCCTCGTGCTCCCTCGTGTACCCGACGATGGAGGAGCTGCGCGAGCAGTACGACGGCGAGGTGACCTTCGCGGTGCGCTACTTCCCGCTCGCATCGCACCAGAACGCGTTCCCGGCAGCGCTCGCAGCCGAGGCTGCCGCCGAGCAGGGGCAGTTCGAGGCCATGTACCAGCGGCTCTTCGACACCCACACCGACTGGGCGGGCACCGAGGACGCCGCCGCGACGTTCCGCACGTTCGCAGAGGACCTGGGGCTCGACATGGACGCGTACGACGCCGCGATCGTCGATGAGGCGACGGGCGACCGCGTGCAGCTCGACTACGACGCGGGTGTCGCGCTCGGCGTGCAGAGCACGCCGACGATCTACATCGACGGCCAGATGCTCGACCTGCAGCGGGTCGAGGACATCGAGGAGGGCATCGAGGCGGCGCTCGCCGACTGAGCGAGCCGCGTCGGCCGCGCGTGCGAGGATGCCGCGTGACGAGGAGGTCGGCGTGGACGTGACGATCGAGGGCGACGTGTTCGAGTGGCGCGGTCCGGCGCCGTTCCACTTCGTCAGCGTGCCAGAGCCCGAGGCCGAGGCCATCCGCGAGCTCAGCGCCGTCGTCTCGTACGGGTGGGGCGTCATCCCCGTG
>NZ_CEEDMM010000003.1:0-142805 GCF_979255995.1 Agrococcus sp. AC640b | reverse complement strand
GGTCGGGCCTCGCGGGGCTCGCCGAGCGCGCGCAGCAGGCGGGCATGGCGCTCGAGGTGCGCAGCGACCACCGCGGCACGACCGTGCGCGTGGGGGCGGCGTGATGCGCGTGCTCGTCGCCGACGACCAGGCGATGGTGCGCGGGGCGTTGAGCGCGCTGCTGTCGCTCGAGGACGACGTCGAGGTCGTCGGGCAGGCTGCCGACTGCGGCGAGACCATCGCGCTCGCCGCCGAGCTGCAGCCCGACGTCGTGCTCATGGACGTGCAGATGCCGGCCGGGGGCGGCGCGAACGACGGCATCGACGCCGTCGAGCGCGTGCTCGAGCGGTCGCCTGCGACGCGCGTCGTGATCGTGACGACCTTCGGCCGCGCCGGCTACCTGCAGCGCGCGCTCGCGGCGGGTGCGCGCGGGTTCATGGTGAAGGATGCGCCGGCCGAGCGACTCGTCGACGCGTTGCGGCAGGTGCGCGCAGGCAGGCTCGTCGTCGACCCGGATCTGGCGGTGCAGAGCCTCAGCGTGGGCTCGTCGCCGCTCACGCCCAAGGAGGCGGAGGTGCTCGCCGCGGTCGCGCGCGGCGGCGACACGGCGGCGATCGCCGAGCGCGTGCATCTCTCGCCGGGCACGGTGCGCAACCACCTGTCGAGCGCGATCGGCAAGCTCGGCGCGGCGAACCGCGCCGAGGCGGTGCGGATCGCGACGGAGCACGGCTGGGTCTGACCCGCGCCGCCGGGCCTCGCTGCGCTCGAGCCTCGAGGGCCAGCGGGGAGAGATCGGGGCACGATCCCGTCACGATCTGGATCGTGACCCTGGCGAAACGCGTGCGAAACGCGCGACCCTCAGAGTCAGAAGCTACGGGAGCGGAGGGTCACGTGACCACGGTCAGAGCAGCCATCACCCAGACGACGTGGACGGGCGACAAGGAGTCCATGCTGGATCGCCACGAGGCGTTCCAACGCGAGGCCGCCGAGCAGGGGGCGCAGGTGATCTGCTTCCAGGAGCTCTTCTACGGCCCCTACTTCGGCATCACGCAGGACCAGAAGTACTACCGCTACGCCGAGCCGGTCGACGGGCCCATCGTGCAGCGCTTCGCGGCGCTCGCGAAGGAGCTCGGCATGGTGTCGATCCTGCCGATCTACGAGGAGGAGCAGACGGGCGTGTACTACAACACGACCGTCGTCGTCGATGCAGACGGCTCGATCCTCGGCACGTACCGCAAGCATCACCTGCCGCACCTCGACCGGTTCTGGGAGAAGTTCTACTTCCGCCCCGGCAACCAGGGCTACCCCGTGTTCGACACCGCCGTCGGCAAGGTCGGCACGTACATCTGCTACGACCGCCACTTCCCGGAGGGATGGCGCGAGCTGGGCCTGAACGGCGCCCACATGGTCTTCAACCCCAACGCGACGAAGCCGGGCCTGTCGAACCGGCTCTGGGAGGTCGAGGGCCCGGCCGCGGCGGTCGCGAACGGCTACTTCGTGCTGCAGCCCAACCGCGTCGGCCGCGAGGACAACGAGTACGGCGACCTCGCCGTCGACTTCTACGGCACGAGCCAGGTCATCGACCCGCGCGGGAACTTCGTGGGCGAGCGGGGCTCGAGCGAGCACGAGGAGCTGCTCGTGCGCGACCTCGACCTCGACCTCGTGCAGCAGATGCGCGACGACTGGCAGTTCTACCGGGATCGCAGGCCCGACTCCTACACGCGGATCGCGCAGCCGTAGGGGGCATGGCATGACCACGACGCTCATCGCAGGCGGCACCGTCGTCTCCTCCACCGGCCGCGTCCTCGCCGACGTGCTCGTCGACGGCGAGACGATCCGTGCCGTGCTCGAGCCGGGCTCGACGCTGCTCGGCCACGACCTCGCCGCATCCGTCGACCGCGTGATCGACGCGACCGGCAGGTACGTCATCCCGGGCGGCATCGACGCCCACACCCACATGCAGCTGCCGTTCGGCGGCACGTTCGCCTCCGACACGTTCGAGACCGGCACGCGCGCCGCAGCGTGGGGCGGCACGACGACCATCGTCGACTTCGCGGTGCAGAAGACGGGGGAGCGGCTGCAGGACGGCCTCGCCACCTGGCACGAGCTCGCCGCGGGCGAGTGCGCCATCGACTACGGGTTCCACCAGATCGTCGGCGGCGTCGACGACGACTCGCTCGCCGCGATGCGCGGGCTCGTCGACGAGGGCATCTCGAGCTTCAAGCTCTTCATGGCCTACCCGGGCGTCTTCTACTCCGACGACGCGCAGATCCTGAAGGCGATGCAGGTCTCGGCCGAGACGGGCCTCATGACGATGATGCACGCCGAGAACGGCCCGGCGATCGACGTCATCGCCGAGCAGCTCGTCGCCCAGGGCAAGACGGCGCCGTACTACCACGGCATCGCCCGCGCCTGGCAGATGGAGGAGGAGGCGACGCATCGGGCGATCATGCTCGCCAACTACACGCAGGCGCCCCTCTACGTCGTGCACGTGAGCGCGAAGCAGGCCGTGCAGCAGCTCGCATGGGCCCGCGACCAGGGGCAGCAGGTGTTCGGCGAGACGTGCCCGCAGTACCTGTACCTGTCGCTCGAGGAGCAGCTGGGCGCACGCGGCAGCGAGTGGGGCGAGTTCGAGGGCGCGAAGTGGGTGTGCTCGACGCCGCTGCGCAGCCGCGAGGAGGGCCACCAGGACCACATGTGGCAGGCGCTGCGCACGAACGACATCCAGATGGTCTCCACCGACCACTGCCCGTTCTGCATGAAGGATCAGAAGGAGCTGGGTCTGACCGACTTCCGTGCGATCCCGAACGGCATCGGCTCGATCGAGCACCGCATGGACCTCATGTACCAGGGGGTCGTCACGGGCCGCATCACGCTGGAGCGCTGGGTGGAGCTCACGTCGACGACGCCGGCGCGCATGTTCGGCATGCACGGCCGCAAGGGCGTCATCCAGCCGGGCGCCGACGCCGACATCGTGCTCTACGACCCGAACGGGCACACGTCGATCGGCGTCGAGAAGACGCACCACATGAACATGGACCACTCGGCGTGGGAGGGCTACGAGATCGACGGCCACGTCGACACGGTCATGGCACGCGGCAAGGTCATCGTCGACGGCGGCGAGTACCTCGGCTCCAAGGGCGACGGGCGCTTCGTGAAGCGCGGCCTGTCGCAGTACCTGGCGTAGGGGGCTGCGATGGACTTCGGAGCCGTCTTCCAGACCAACCCGCCGTCGGCTCGCGTCGTGCAGCTGTCGCAGCTCGCCGAGGCGCACGGGTTCAGCCACGTGTGGACGTTCGACAGCCACCTGCTGTGGCAGGAGCCGTACGTGCTGCACTCGGCGATCCTCGGCGCGACCCGCAAGGTGACCGTCGGCCCGTTCGTCACCAACCCCGCGACCCGCGACTGGACGGTCACGGCGAGCGTCTTCGCGACCCTCAACGAGATGTACGGCAACCGCACCGTGTGCGGCATCGGCCGCGGCGACTCGGCGGTGCGCGTCACGAACGGGGCACCGACGACGCTGAAGACGCTGCGGGATGCCGTGCACGTCATCCGCGAGCTCGGCTCGTCGCGCTCGGTCGAGCACAACGGCGCGACGCTGCGGTTCCCGTGGTCGAAGGGCTCGGAGCTCGAGGTGTGGGTCGCGGCCTACGGGCCGAAGGCGCTGCAGCTCGCGGGCGAGGTCGCCGACGGCTTCATCCTGCAGCTCGCCGACGTCGACATCGCCAGGTGGATGATCCAGGCGGTGCGGGATGCTGCGGCGAACGTGGGCAGGGATCCGGACGACGTCACGATCTGCGTCGCCGCGCCCGCGTACGTCGGCGACGACGTGCCGTACCAGCGCGACCGCTCGCGCTGGTTCGGCGGCATGGTCGGCAACCACGTCGCCGACATCGTCGCCCGCTACGGCGACTCGGGTGCGATCCCGCAGGCGCTGACCGACTACATCGCCGGCCGCACCGGGTACGACTACAACAGCCACGGCAAGGCCGACAACGACCACGTCGACTTCGTGCCCGACGAGATCGTCGACCGGTTCTGCCTGCTCGGACCCGTCGAGGCGCACATCGCGAAGCTGCAGCAGCTCGCCGACCTCGGCGTCGACCAGTTCGCCGCGTACGTCATGCACGACGACAAGGAGGAGACGCTGCGGCAGTACGGCGAGCACGTCATCCCCGCGCTCACCGAGCACGTGACGGCCACGTCGTGAGGCTGCGCCAGCACGTGCGGCCGGCCCTCCTCGGCCTCGTCGGCGTGCTGGCGCTCGCAGCGGCGTGGGAGGGCTACAAGGCGCTCGGCCCCGCCGACGGGTGGCGACTCGGCGACGTGTCGGTGCTGCCGCGCACGACCGACCTCGCCATGCCGCACGTGTGGGAGATGGTCGCGCGCGCGTTCGAGCCGGTGCGGGGCGGCTCCGACGAGCTCGTCGTGCAGGCGGTGCTGGCCGCATGCGTCACGTCGGCGGCGACGGCGCTCGCCGGCCTGCTCGTGGGCGCCGTGGTGGGCTTCGGCCTGGCGCTGATCATGCAGGCGCTGCCGATCGCGCAGGCGGCGATGCTGCCGTGGCTCATCCTCAGCCAGACGGTGCCGCTCATCGCGCTCGCACCCATCGTCGTGTCGTGGGGCGGACGCATCGACGGGTGGGAGCGGTGGATGAGCGTCGCCGTCATCGCCTCGTACCTCGCGTTCTTCCCCGTCGCGGTGGGGGCGCTGCGCGGCCTGCAGTCGCCGACGGCCGCGCAGGTCGATCTGCTGCGCTCGCAGGGCGCGTCGTGGTGGGCGACGCTGCGGTACCTGCGGCTGCCCTCGGCGGTGCCCTACGTGCTGAGCGCGCTGCGGCTGGGCGCCGCGGCCGCGATCGTCGGCGCCGTCGTCGCCGAGGTGTCGACGGGCTCGCGCGGCGGCATCGGCCGCCTCATCGTCGAGTACGCGCAGGCGGGATCCTCGGATCCCGCACGCGGCTGGTCGCCCATCTTCGGCGCGGTCGTCATGGGCCTCGCCGTCGCGGGGCTCGTGGCCCTGGCGGGGCTCGCGCTCTCGCGCTACCGACGGCTGGAGGCCGCATGAGCGCCGTGGAGGTCCGTGCAGCGACGAAGGTGTTCGCCACGCGCAGGGGCGAGGTGCGCGCGCTCGACGCGGTCGACCTCGTCGTCGACGACGGCGAGTTCGTGTCGCTCATCGGCCCGTCGGGCTGCGGCAAGTCGACGCTGCTGCGACTCATCGCCGACCTCGACGCGCCGACGGCGGGCGACGTGCTCGTGTTCGGCGCGACGGCGAGGCAGGCGAGGCTCGACCACGCGTACGGCATCGCCTTCCAGCAGGCGGGGCTGCTGCCGTGGCGCACGGTGCGGCAGAACGTCGAGCTGCCGTTGCAGCTGCACGGTGCGACGGCGACGGCGCGGCGTGCGAGGTCGACCGAGCTGCTCGAGCTCGTGGGGCTCGCCGACTTCGCCGACCAGCATCCCGATCAGCTCTCCGGCGGCATGCAGCAGCGGGTCGCGATCGCCCGGTCGCTCGCGGAGCATCCGCGGCTGCTGCTCATGGACGAGCCGTTCGGCGCCCTCGACGAGATGACGCGCGAACGCCTGCAGGGCGAGCTGCACCGCATCGTCGGCGAGACGGGGGCGGCGGTGGTGTTCGTCACCCACTCGATCCCCGAGGCCGTCTACCTCTCCGACCGCGTCGTCGTCATGAGCCCGAGGCCCGGCCGCATCACCGACGTCGTCGCCGTGGAGCGGCAGGCGATGGATGCCGCAGGCGACGCACGCGAGGCCGATGCGTTCTTCGCGTCCGTCACGGCGGTGCGCGAGGCGTTGCACGGGCGCGACGGCGCCGAGCCCGGCGCCCGCGGGGTGGAGACGCGATGACGCCGGCGGTGCGGGTGCTGGCGCCGATCGCGCTGGGAGTCGTGCTGCTCGTCGTGTGGGAGGGCGCCGTCGCGCTGCTCGACATCCCGCCGTACCTGCTGCCCGCGCCGACCGCGATCGGCGCGCAGGCGGCGATCATCCTCCCCGGCCTCGTGCAGGCGGCGCTCGCGACCGGCACGAACGCGCTCGTGGGGCTCGTGGGCGGCGCGATCCTCGCGATCGTCATGGCGGCGCTCGCGTCGCGCATCCGCTGGCTGCAGTCGATCGTCGAGCCGCTGGTCGCGGCGATCGCCGTCGTGCCGATCGTGGCGCTCGCCCCCGTGCTCGGCACGATGTTCGGCGCCGCGAGCGAGACGCCGAGGCAGATCGTCGTCGGCATCGCCGCGTTCGTGCCCGTGTTCGTCAACACGCTGCGCGGCCTGCGCCGCAGCGACCCCGTGCACCGCGACCTGCTGCGGGCGAACGGCGCATCCGGCTGGCAGGTCACGTGGCACCTCACGCTACCGGGTGCCTTGCCGTACGTGTTCACGGGCCTGAACATCGCCTCGTCGCTCGCGGTGATCTCCGCCGTCGTCGCGGAGTACTTCGGCGGCCTGCAGAACGGCCTCGGCTCCCGCATCGCCTCCGCGGCAGCCCAATCCGGGTACGCGCGCGCGTGGAGCTACGTGCTCGCCGCCGTCGTGCTCGGGCTGGCCTTCTACCTCGCGACCCTGCTGCTCGAGCGATCCCGCCGCCGAGCGACCACCTGAGAGGGGAACACCATGCACAGCACACCCAGGAGGCTCGGCGTCATCGCCGCCGCCACCGCGACCGCACTCGTCCTCGGCGCCTGCTCGGCAGGCGGCGGCGACGCCGTGCCCGAGGAGGGGGAGGACGGCCTCACCCCCATCACCCTCCAGCTCCAGTGGTTCGCGCAGGGCCAGTTCGCCGGCTACTACGCAGCCCTCGAGCAGGGCATCTACGAGGACTACGGCCTCGACGTGACGATCGTCGAGGGCGGCGCCGACATCGTGCCGCAGACGGTGCTCGCCGACGGCCAGGCCGACTTCGCGATCGCGTGGGTGCCGAAGGCGCTCGCGTCGATCGAGGCGGGTGCGGGCATCACGAACGTCGCGCAGATCCTCGAACGCTCCGGCACGCTGCAGGTCGCGTTCGCCGACTCGGGCATCGAGGGGCCAGAGGATCTCGAGGGCGCCAACGTGGGCTCGTGGGGCTTCGGCAACGAGTTCGAGCTCTTCGCGGGGCTCGGCGAGGCAGGGCTCGACCCCATGTCGGACGTGACGCTCGTGCAGCAGGCGTTCGACATGTCGGGCCTGCTCTCCGGTGACATCGACGCGGCGCAGGCGATGTCGTACAACGAGTACGCGCAGCTGCTCGAGACCGTCGATCCCGAGACGGGCGAGCTGTACACGGCCGACGACTTCACCGTCATCGACTGGAACGAGGCGGGCACCGCCATGCTGCAGGACGCCATCTGGGCCAACACGGAGGCGCTCGGCGACGAGGGGTTCCAGGAGACGACGGTCGCCTTCATCGAGGCGTCGCTGCTGGGGTGGATCTCCGCCCGCGACGACCCCGAGGGGGCGGCGCAGCTCGTGGTCGACGCAGGCAGCCAGCTCGGCGCCTCCCACCAGCTGTGGATGGTCAACGAGATGAACGGCCTCATCTGGCCGTCGACGAACGGCATCGGCCTCGTCGACGAGGCGGCCTGGGACCAGACGGTGGAGATCTCGATGTCGACGCCCAACCAGGACGGCTCGACCGTCATCACCACCGACCCGCCGGACACCGCCTACGACACGACGTACGTCGAGCAGGCGCTCGCGAACCTCGAGGAGGACGGCGTCGACGTCATGGGCGCCGACTACGCACCCATCGAGGTCACGCTCGCCGAGGGCGGCCAGTAGGCCTCCCGCACCCGACGGTGCCCTAGCGTGGAGGGGCGAGGGAGCCCTCGCCCCTCCACGCGCACGGTTCGAAGGAGCATCCATGGCCGACACGGTCCTGAACGACGCGATCGCCGCCGATCCGGCAGCGGGCGACCGCGCCCGCGCGCTCGACGCGCACGTCTTCCACTCCTGGTCCGTGCAGGGCCAGACGAACCCGTTCGTCGTCGCAGGCGGACTCGGCACCCGCGTCTGGGACCACGACGGTCGCGAGTACCTCGACTTCTCCAGCCAGCTCGTGAACACGAACATCGGGCACCAGCATCCGGCGGTCGTCGCCGCCATCAAGGCCCAGGCGGACGTGCTCACGACCGTCGCGCCCGCGACGACGAACCTCGTGCGCGGCGAGGCCGCCGAGGCGGTGCTCGCGCACGCGCCCGGATTCCAGAGCGTCTTCTTCACGAACGGCGGCGCCGACGCCATCGAGAACGCCATCCGCATGGCGCGACTCCACACGGGCCGCGACAAGGTCGTCTCGCTCTACCGCTCGTACCACGGCAACACCGGCGCGGCCGTCGTCGCGACGGGCGACTGGCGGCGCGTGCCCAACGAGTTCGCGCGCGGCCACGTGCACGCGTTCGGCCCGTTCCTGTACCGCAGCGAGTTCTGGTCGGAGACGCTCGAGCAGGAGTGCGAGCGCGCCCTGCACCACATGCGCCGCGTGATCGAGGCCGAAGGGCCCGAGTCGGTCGCGGCGATCCTCGTCGAGGCCATCCCCGGCACCGCGGGCGTCATCATGCCGCCACCCGGCTACCTCTCGGGGCTGCGCGAGCTCGCCGACCGCTTCGGCGCCATGCTCATCATGGACGAGGTCATGTCGGGCTTCGGGCGCACGGGCGAGTGGTTCGCGCACGACGCGCACGACGTGCGCCCCGACCTCATCGCCTTCGCGAAGGGCGTGAACTCGGGCTACGTGCCCGTCGGCGGCGTCATCGTGAGCCCCGAGATCCACGACACGTTCACGAAGCGCGTCTTCCCAGGCGGCCTCACCTACTCCGGTCATCCGCTCGCGGCGGCGTCGATCGTCGCGACGCTCGGCGCCATGGCGTCGGAGGGCATCGTCGACAACGCCCGCCGCATCGGCACCGACGTGCTCGGCCCCGGTCTCGCCGAGCTCGCCCAGCGCCACGCCCTCATCGGCGAGGCGCGCGGCGTCGGCGTCTTCTGGGCGCTCGACCTCGTCGCCGACCCCTCGACGCGCGAGCCCGTCGGCGCCGACGTCATCGGCGCGCTGAAGGGCGCGCTCATGCGCCGCGGCCTGCTGCCGTTCGCGGCCGACAACCGCATCCACGTCGTGCCGCCGTGCGTCGTCACCGACGACGAGGCGCACGCGGCGCTCGCGATCTACGACGAGGCGTTCACGGAGGTGGGTGCCGCGTGAGCGTGCACCTCATCGGCGGCGGATGGGCCGAGGACGAGTCGGCCTGGACCGGCAGGTTCGTCGCCGAGGCACGCGAGCGCGCGGGCAGGCGACCCGGCATCGCGGTCGTCCTGTGGGCCGAGACGGCAGCAGAGGGCGAGTCGTGGCACGAGGAGTACCGCGCCGATCTCGCCAAGCACGACTGCGAGGTGCGCATCGTGCAGCTCGCCGCCGACCGGCCGCTCGAGCCCGCCGACCTCGCAGGCGTCGACGGCATCTTCGTCGGCGGCGGGCTCACGCCCGGCTACCACGAGGCCGTCATGCCCGCCGCGCAGGCGATCCGCGAGCTCGTCGCCGACGGCACGCCGTACGCAGGGTTCTCGGCGGGCGCGATGATCGCGGGCGACGTCGCGCTGCTGGGCGGGTGGCGCATCGGCGGCGTCGAGGTGACGCAGGAGCGCAGCGCCGAGGGCCTCGACGACGTGACGCTGGCGGAGGGGATCGGCCTCGTCGACGTCGTCGTCGACGTGCACGCCTCGCAGCACGGCACCCTCGCCCGCGCGATCGCGATCGTCGACGCCGAGCTCGCCGAGCGCACCGTCGCGATCGACGAGCGCACGTCGCTCGTCGTCGGCGCCTCGGCGCTCGTCGCGGCAGGCGAGGGCAACGTGTACGTGTGCACGAAGGACGGCCCGTCCGTGCAGGTCGCGGTGCTGGGCGGCCGATGACGGCGCCGCTGTCGGAGCTCGTCGACGCCGGCTGGGCCGCTGCGCTCGCGTCCGTCGAGCCGCAGATCCGGCAGCTGGGGGAGCGCCTCCGCGAGGAGGCCGCCGCCGGCCACCGGTACCTGCCGGAGGGGCCGCGCGTGCTGCGAGCCTTCGAGCGGCCGCTCGCCGACGTGCGCGTGCTCGTCGTGGGACAGGATCCGTACCCGACGCCCGGCCACGCCGTCGGGCTGTCGTTCTCGGTCGACGCCGACGTGCGCCCCGTGCCGCGGTCGCTGCAGAACGTGTACAAGGAGCTCGAGGCCGACCTCGGCATCCCGCCGGCGTCGCACGGCGACCTCACCGCCTGGGCCGACCAGGGCGTGCTGCTGCTCAACCGCGTGCTCACGACCCGCGAGGGCGCGAGCGACGCCCACAGAGGGTGGGGGTGGGAGGCCGTGACCGAGCAGGCCATCGCGGCGCTGGTGCAGCGGCCAGAGCCGCTCGTCGCCATCCTGTGGGGTGCGAAGGCGCAGCAGCTGACGCCGCTGCTCGAGGGCACGCCCATCGTGGCGAGCCCGCACCCGTCGCCGCTGTCGGCATCCCGAGGCTTCTTCGGCTCGCGACCGTTCTCGCGCGTGAACGCCCTGCTGCAGGAGCAGGGCGCGCCGCCGATCGACTGGCGACTGGAGTAGGCCCATGCTGCCGGAGGAGTACGACAGGCGCCGCGTGCTGCCTCGGCATCTGCGCAGCGTGCGCGCCGAGCCCGAGTTCTCGTTCGTCATCCGCCCCGCGACGATCCGCGACCTGCCGGCCGTGCGGTCGATCTACGCCCACTACGTGCTGAACTCGTCGGTGACGCTCGACGAGCGGCCGAAGACGCTGCAGGAGTGGCGGCGGCTGTTCGACTGGCTCGAGCGGCTGCGGCTGCCGTTCCTCGTCGCCGAGTCGGGCACCCACACCGTGATCGGCTACGCGCTCGCCGAGCCGTGGAAGCCGCGCAGCGCGTACCGGAGGATCGTCGAGCACTCGATCTACCTCGCCCCCGCATCCACGGGCCGTGGGCTCGGGAAGGCGCTGCTCGTGGCGCTCGTCGACGCCGCGACCGAGACGGGCTGCAAGGAGATGGTCGCGGTCATCGCCGACGAGAAGGCGGAGGCGTCGGTGCGGCTGCACGAGCGGCTCGGCTTCCGCGAGACGGGCCGCATGGGCAAGGTGGGCCGCAAGTTCGGGCGGTGGCTCGGCACGATCACGATGGTGAAGCCGCTGAAGCGTCGCCGCCGCTGACCCCCCCGATGGTGGCGTTTCGCAGGCGATCAGGGGTGCCGGAGGGGTATCTTCCCTCGACCCACCCGGATCGCCTGCAAGACGCAACCGCGCAGCGGCGCAGGGTGGCGGACTCGTCCTCTTTGTTCTAGCGTCGACTAGAACAACCTCAGGAGGTGCGCATGTCGGAGCCGAACCCGATCGCGCAGCGCCGTCGCTTCGGGCTGCACGACCTCGAGCCGGCCTCGCGCGGCCCGTGGTGGCGCCGCTGGTCCACCGGGGTGCTCATCGGCGGTCCCGCCATCGCGATCATCGTCGTCGAGCTCGTCGACCTCTTCCGCCTCCCCGGCCCGCACGAGATGTCCGTCTGGGCCGGCATCGCGATGCTCGCGCTCTGGGCGCATCTGCTCGTGCGGTCGATCGTGCCGCTCGCGCACGTCGCGTGGAGCATCGACGGCGGCCTCGCAGCCGTCTCCGGCATCGCGCTCACGCAACGGCTCGCCCCCGACGAGCTGTGGGTCACGGTCGCCGTCCCGGTCGCGCTCACGGTCGCGGTGATGGCGACGCGGCGACCGCCGCCCCGCCGAGCGCTGCCCGTCGCGCCGCCCACGCCGCAGCCCGGCGGCTCCGCGGCCGTCGTCGCGTTCTCGGAGAGCGCCTCGAACCCGAGCCGTGCCGCGCTCATCGTGGCGGGCTGCGTCGCCGCCGTCGGCCTCGGCGTCTTCATGGTCGTCGCGAACGGCTCGATCGGCTGGTGGTACTTCGGTGCCGCGCTCGTCTGGCTCACCGGCAGCATCCCGTGGATGCTGCGCGTGACCCTCGACCGCACGGGATTCGTCGTGCGCTCGCTCGTGCTGCCCGGCAGCCTCGTGCGCATCCCGCTCGGTGACATCGCCGACCTCACGGCCGGCGTCGCCTACCGCAAGGACTGGGGTGGCGGCGGCACCGTCGCGGACGACGGCATGACGTCGATCCTGCGCGCCGACGGCGCCGCCCTGCTCGTCACGCGCACCGATGGCACGCAGGTCATCGTGAACGTCGAGCGGCCAGACGAGGCCATCGCGACGTACGCCGCGCTGCGAGCAGGAGGCGCCGCGTGACGGCGCAGAGCCCGACGGCGCCGCCGAGCCCCTCGGCGCTCCCCGTGCTCGAGGTGCGGGGCGCGACCTCCCGGCGTCGACACGTGGTGGTGGCAGCCACGGCGATCCTCCCCATCCTCACGGTCCTCGTCGCGACGCGCGCCCAGGCTGCGCACGCGCACGGCTGATGCGCTTCGTCGTCGACCCCGCGATCGCCGAGCCGCTCCACGAGCAGATCGCCAGGCAGGTGCGGGATGCGTTCGAGTCGGGTGGGCTGCTGCGCGGCGAGCGGCTGCCGCCCGCGCGCGAGCTCGCCGACGCGCTCGAGATCAACATGCACACGGTGCTGCGCGGCTACCAGTCGCTGCGTGACCTCGGCCTCGTCGAGCTGCGCCGCGGCGCGGGCGCGCGCATCCGGCCCGACGCGGTGCCGGTGGGGGCGCGGCTGCGGGAGCTCGTCGAGCAGCTGCGCATCGAGGGCGCGCGCCTGGGCATCCCGCCCACCGACCTCGCCCGCATGGTCGCGGGCCAACCCCCGCACCCCCACATCTGAGGTTCTCGGCCCAATCTGACCTCAGATTGGGCCGAAAACCTCAGATGCAGGGGTGGAGGGCGGCTCAGCGGCGCGCGAGGCCCAGGTCGTACGCGAGGATCACGAGCTGCACGCGGTCGCGCGCGTCGAGCTTGCGCAGCAGCCTGCCCACGTGGGTCTTGACCGTCGACTCCGACAGCACGAAGCGGGCAGCGAGCTCGTCGTTCGTGAGGCCCTCGGCGATCGCCACGAGGAACTCCCGCTCGCGCGGGGTGAGCACGTCGAGCGCCGAGGCATCGGCCGACTCGGGCGCCGACGACGCGAAGTGCTCGAGCATGCGCCGCGTCACCGTGGGCGCGAGCGCCGCGTCGCCCGCATGCACCGCGCGGATCGCCGCGACGAGCTCGGTCGGCCGCGCATCCTTCAGCAGGAACCCGCTCGCGCCGGCGCGCAACGCGGCGTAGGCGTACTCGTCGAGGTCGAACGTCGTGAGCACGAGCACCTTCGGCAGCGCGGCCGCCGCGGTGATGCGCTCGGTCGCCGCGATGCCGTCGACGCCCGGCATGCGCACGTCCATGAGGATCACGTCGATGCCGCCGCGTGCGGCGAGCTCGACGGCACCGGCGCCGTCGGCGGCCTCGCCGACGACCTCGACGTCGTCCTCCGCCTCCAGCACCATGCGGAAGCCGAGGCGTACGAGCTCCTGGTCGTCGACGAGGGCGATGCGGATGGTCATGGCTGCTCCGTGTCGTGCTGGGTGCGCCCGGCTGCCGGATCGGCCCCCGGGCGGGTGGTCTCATGCAGGGTCGCGACGATGCGCCACCCGGTGGGTGCTCGCGGACCCGCCTCGACGGTGCCCGCGAACATCGCCGCGCGCTCGCGGATGCCGACGAGGCCGCGCCCGGCGCCCGTGGTCGTCGCGGGCGCTCCCGCACCGTCGTCGACGACCTCGATGCGCACGGCGTCGCCGTCGTGCCGCACCGTCACCTCGATGCGACCAGCGTCTGACGCGTGCCGCATCACGTTCGTGAGCGCCTCCTGCACGATGCGGTGCACCGTGAGCGCGAGGGCCTGGTCGGCGATCGCCGGCCCCGACGTCGTGAGCCGCACGGGCATGTCGACGTCGCGGAACGAGGCGACGAGGGCCTGCAGGTCGCCGGCGGCAGGCTGCGGCGCGCGCGCCACGTCGTCGCCGGGCTCGCGCAGCACGCCCAGCAGCCTGCGCATCTCGGCGAGCGAGTCGCGGCCGGTGTCGGCGACGCGGCGCATCGTGTCGGATGCGCGCTCGGGGTCGCGGGTGGCCTGCGCCGCCGAGCCCTCCGCGAGCGTGACCATGACGGTGAGGCCGTGGCTCACGACGTCGTGCATCTCGCGGGCGATGCGAGCGCGCTCGGCGGCGACGGCGAGCTGCGCCTGCTGGTCGCGGTCTCGAGCCATGTCGTCGGCGCGCGCGATGAGCGCGGCGACGTAGGAGCGTCGCGCTCGCACCGACGTGCCAGCCAGCACGGCGACGACGTACGAGGCAAGGCCGACGAGGTTGATCGACACGACGGGTCCGACGCTCACGGGCTCGGTGGCGGGGAGGATGAGCGTCGCGACGAGCGATGCGGCTGCCGCTGCGGCGACGCCGATCCAGGCGTGCAGCTGCCTGCCGTACGCGCCCACCGAGTACAACGCGACGTAGATCGCGATGAACGCGCCAGCCGACGCCTCCGAGGGGAGCACGAGCAGGGCGGCGATGACGACGGCGACCACGAGCGGCCACCGTCGGCGCAGCAGCAGCGCACCGCCCGCGACGATCGCCACGACGAGCATGAGCACGCCCGACCAGCGCTGCGACTCGCCGAACGCTGCGAGGACGATGGAGATGACCAGCACGGGCAGCTGCGAGCCGACGGCGAGCAGCCAGTCGATGAGCCGCGGGTGCCGCAGCCCGAACCTGCGGATGAACCCCGGAGGCCGGGGCAGCGGCAGGGAGCCCCCGGCGCGAACGCCGGGGGCTCCCTGCACGGTCGTCATGCCTGTCGACCCTACGCGTCGCGGCGCTTGAGCACGGCGGCCGCACCCAGGAGGGCGACGGCGGGCCATGCGGCCGTGACGGCGACGGCGCGCCAGAAGTCGCCGGAGGGCTCGAGGCCCGGCATCGACATGACCATGCCGGAGTTCGCCAGCAGGTACGGCGTCGCGTCGTTGACCCACTCGAACGGCACGAGGCCGACGACCGCCGGCAGCACGAGCAGCGTGCCGAGCGCGATGGCGATGCCGCCTGCGCCGGAGCGCACGAGCGCGCCGACCGCGAGCGAGAACACCGTCAGCAGCGCCAGGTACACGGCGCCGCCGAGCACGGCGTAGCCGACCGATGCGTCGATGCCCATGTCGTCGATCGCGATGCCGAAGGATGCGGCGACCCCGATCGTCGAGAGCATGCCGATCGCGAGGGCGATGCCGCTCGAGACGAAGGCGATGACGCCGAGCACGAGCGCCTTCGCGCCCAGCACGGGCAGGCGGGACGGCACGGCGGTGAGCGACGAGCGGATCTGGCCGGAGCCGTACTCGCCGGTGATGGCGATGACGCCGAGGATCGCGAACACGAGCTGCGACACGAGCAGTCCGGACGATCCGAGGGCGGCGACGGGCACCTGCGAGAACAGGCCCTGCTCGATGGCGCCCTCGGGCGCCGTGGCGAGCGTCGCGAGCGTGGCGAGGGCACCGAGCCCTGCCGTGATGACGACGGCGATCGCGATCGCCCATCCCATGGAGCGCACGCTCGTGAGCTTGATCCACTCGGAGCGCAGCACGCCACCGAACGTCACGCGGTGCGGGGTCTCGCGGAAGGTGGCGCGACGCGCCTCGGGTGCGTCGGCCGCGGGTGTGGTGGTGGTCATCGTGCGCCTTCCGTCCTGTACTCGACGGCGTCGCTCGTGAGCGCCATGTAGCGCTCCTCGAGCGTCGCCTTGCGGGGCGTGAGCTCCTCGATGCCGATGCCGGCGCCCACGGCGACCTCGGCGATGCGCGGCGCGGGCACGCCAGCCACCTCGAGGGCGTCTGGCGCGACCTGCGTCGTGGTGACGTCGTCGGCGGCGAGCAGGTGCGCGAGCCGGTCGACGCCGGCGCCGCGCACGCGCACGACCTGCTGGCCCTGGTCGCCGAGGATCTCGTCGATCGACTGATCGGCGAGCACGCGGCCCTTGCCGAGCACGACGACGCGGTCGGCGACCTGCGCCATCTCGCTCATGAGGTGCGACGACAGCAGCACGGCGCGGCCCTCGGAGGCGAGCGACCGCAGCAGTCGGCGCACCCACGCGACGCCCTCGGGGTCGAGGCCGTTGACGGGCTCGTCGAGGATGAGCGTGTGCGGGTCGCCGAGCAACGCGGATGCGATGCCGAGCCGCTGGCCCATGCCGAGCGAGAAGCCGCCGACGCGCTTGCGGGCGACGGACTCCAGACCGGTGATCTCGAGCACCTCCCGCACGCGCGCCTTGCCGATGCCGTGGGTGGCGGCGAGGCCCAGCAGGTGACGCTCGGCGGTGCGGCCCGGGTGCCATGCCTTCGCATCCAGCAGCGCCCCCACCTCGGTGAGCGGCGAGCGCAGCTCGCGGTAGGGGACGCCGGACACCGTGACGGAGCCCGCGTCGGGACGGTCGAGGCCGACGATCATGCGCATCGTCGTCGACTTGCCTGCGCCGTTGGGGCCGAGGAAGCCGGTGACGAGGCCCGGACGGACCTCGAATCCGACGTCGTCGACCGCGACCTTCGCGCCGTAGCGCTTGGTGAGATGGTCTGCTGCGATCATGCATCCAGCGTGGCGGTCGAGCGGGGTGCGGCGCGTCCGCCGCAGGGCGGAACGTCGAGCGGATGCGGTGGTACCCAGGGGGGACGCCGGCAGGCACCAGGGCGTCGTGGTGGCTACCGTCGCACGCGCCCTCGGCGGGCCGGTGCTCGTCGTCGTGCGTCGC
Organism: Agrococcus sp. AC640b; assembly: GCF_979255995.1. Lineage (NCBI taxonomy): Bacteria > Bacillati > Actinomycetota > Actinomycetes > Micrococcales > Microbacteriaceae > Agrococcus > Agrococcus sp. AC640b. The sequence goes on along the minus strand of NZ_CEEDMM010000003.1, from coordinate 126,113 downwards.
GTGTCGGTGCCCGGTGCCATGCTCCCGGGCATGGCGACGTACGACGAGTGGCGGGCGGCGCGCGTCGACGCGGAGGCGAAGGCGGCGGCCGCCGCCGACGCCGCGCATGCGCAGGCGACGGTCACGAGCCTCGGCCCAGGCCTGTGGATGGTGTCGGTCGCGGGGGTCACGCGAGGCACGGTCGCGCGCATCGTCGTCCGCGGCGAGGTGCGGTTCGAGGCGCGGCTGCGGCACGTCGACCCAGGCAGCGGCACGCGCATCGGCGAGTACTGGGAGCTGGCGAAGGCGGTGGCGGCGTTGCGGTCGGAGGTGCCGCGGTTCGTGGGCCGCGATCCGTTCCGCGAGCTGACGAACTACGTCTCGCGCGACCAGATGCGCGAGCGCACCGAGCGTGCCAGGCAGCGCCGCCGCGCGGGCCGCTACTCGTAGCCCCGCGTGTGCTCCCGCACCGCTCCGTGAGGTGCGAGCGGAGCGAGCCTCGAAGGGAGTTGCACGACTGGTGCGTGTGGTCGTGGTGGTGGCTCGCCGTTCGAGACGGCTGCTCGCTGCGCTCGCGGCCTCCTCAAGGAGCGGTTGGGGGAGTCGTCCTGCGGCGAGCCTCGACGGGAGCCGCCCGAGCGCGGCTCGACGTCGCGGGTGGCGCATAGGCTCGAGAGGTGACGGCGCTGCATGAGCTCTCGGCCATCGACCTGTGGGATGCGATCCATCGCAGGAAGGCGTCGGCGCGCGAGGTCGCCGAGCACTTCCTGCAGCGCATCGAAGGCGACGAGACGAACGCGTTCGTCACCGTCACGGCCGACGCCGCGCTCGCACGCGCCGACGCCGTCGATGCCGCCGACGATCGCACGCCCGTCATCCACGGTCTGCCGTTCGCCGACAAGGATCTCGTGCAGCGCGCGGGCGTGCCGACGCAGTTCGGCTCGCGGTCGCGAGCGGGGTTCGTGCCGACGGTGTCCGACCTGATCGCCGACGTGCTCGACGCGGCCGGCGGCGTGAGCCTCGGCAAGACGGCGATGCCCGAGTTCGGCTTCTCCGGTCACACCTCGAGCGCGCTCACCGGCCACACGACCCTGCCGGGCAGGCCCGACCTCGGCGCGGGCGGCTCCTCCGGCGGCGCCGCGGCCGCCGTCGCAGCCGGTCTGCTGCCCTTCGCTCCCGGCAGCGACGGCGGCGGCTCGATCCGCATCCCCGCATCCGTGTGCGGCCTCGTCGGCCTCAAGCCCTCGCGTGGCCGCGTGCCCGCGCATTCCGGGGTCGGGCAGATCGGCGGTCTGTCGGTCGCGGGCCCCATCGCCCGTACGGTCATCGACGCGGCGCTGCTCATGGAGGCGATGCTCGGCCGCGTGAACGGCGTCGTGCCGCATCGCACGACCCTGCGCTCGCCGGAGGTCGACGGCGGCTCGCTGCTCGCCGCCGCGATGCGCGGCGAGGGCCGATTCCGCGTCGCGGTGCTCGAGGGCACGCCGTGGGACGACGCGGTCGACGTGACGATCTCGCAGGACGCGCGCGACGCCGTCGCGGTCGCCGTGCGCGAGCTGGACCGCGCCGGTCACGCGATCGAGGAGCTCGCGATGCCCTCGCTGCCCGGCTACGCCGACGCGTTCGCGACGCTCTGGCAGTTCGGCGCTGCCGGCATCCCCCTCGACGAGCGGCAGCGGGGGCTCGTCGAGCCGCTCACGCGCTGGCTCGCGGATGCGGGTCGGCTGCTGACGCCCGGCGAGGTGGCGCAGGCCGTCGGGCAGTTCACGGCGTTCGAGCGCACGGTGCTGGGCGCGTTCGCGCCGTTCGACGCCGTGCTCACGCCGACGACGGCGCTGCCCGCGCGTCCCCTCGACTGGTACGGCGACGATCCCGAGGAGTCGTTCCGGCAGCAGGTGCGGCACACGCCGCACACGTCGTTCGTGAACGTCGTGGGACTGCCGGCCATCACGCTGCCGGTGCACGTGACGGCCGAAGGGCTGCCGATGGGCGCGCAGCTCATCGGGCGACCGGGCGAGGAGGCGACGCTGCTGGCCATCGGGCGCCAGCTCGAGCGGCGCATCCCGTGGGAGCAGCGCACGCTCGCACGCTTCGCCTGACGCGCTCGCGGCGACCGGCTGGAGGCTACGAGGCCTTCGGCGTGCGTCGACCGCGCGGCGGGCGCTGCGCCGGCAGGTAGCCGCCGAGCTCGAGGCCCGCCTCGATCTCGAACCGGTTCGTCGTCGCCTCGATGCCGGCGGCGTAGTACAGCGGGATGAACGCGAGGCCGTACCGCAGCCACTGCTGCCTGTGCACCTCCTCGTGCGCGAGGATGCCCGGCGAGACGTTCGCGTTCGTCAGGAACGTCGCCCCGACGGTCGTACCGCCGCGGCCGAACGCCCACGTCGGCAGTCCTGACACGACGTGCAGCTCGCCCTCGCGGCGCACGGCGCCGCCCAGCAGGCGCCCCCATGCGAGCGCTGCACGCGTCGCCAGGCGGTAGCCGGGCTCGGCGATGGGCCGCGCGAGCAGCACGCGCTGCACGGGCTGCAGCGCCGCGTGCGCGGCGCGCCCCGTCGCGTGGCCGATCCGGCGCAGTCCCATGTGGGCGACGATATCGGCGCCGGGCTCCGCAGCCCACCGGCTACGCTGACGCGCATGCGGATCGCGATGGTGTCGATGCACACGTCGCCCGCAGATCGGCCGGGCACGGGCGACGCGGGCGGCATGAACGTGTACGTGCTCGAGACGGCGAAGGCGCTCGCGGCGCGCGGGCATCACATCGACCTGTTCACGCGCGCGACGGGCACGCGGTGGACGAAGCGGCTCGCGCCCGGCGTCACGCTCTTCGCGCTCGAGACGGGCGGTGGCGTGCTGCGCAAGCACGACCTGCCGAACCTCGCCGACGAGTTCGGCGAGCAGCTGCAGCGGGTGGCGGTCGATGCCGACGAGCCGTACGACGTCATCCACGCCCACTACTGGCTCTCGGGCCTCGCCGCGCTGCCCGTGGGTCTCGCGCTCGGCGTGCCGCTCGTGCAGACGTTCCACACGCTCGCGGTGCAGAAGGCGTCGGGAGGGGCTGCGGAGCCCGAGCGTCGCAGGCTCACCGAGCGCTACCTCGCGTTGGAGGCCGATGCGGTCGTCGCCGTGTCGAACGCCGAGGCCGACACCGTCATCGACGAGCTGCACGTCGATGCCTCCCGCATCTGGCTCGTGCGGCCCGGCGTCGACGCCGACGTCTTCGCTCCTGCCGGGTTCGACGTGCGCGACGACGTGCGCGCACGTCTGGGCGTCCGCGACCACGAGGCGCTCGTGGTCGTCGCGGGGCGCCTGCAGTCGACGAAGGGACAGGACCTCGCGGTGCGGATGCTCGAGCACCTCGACGATGCGGTGCTCGCGCTCGTGGGGGAGGCGCCACCGGGCGACGAGGGGTTCGTCGACGAGCTCGCGGCGATCGCGGCCGATGCGGGCGTCGCGGATCGCGTGCGCCGCATCGGCTCGCTCGACCGGCCGGAGCTCGCACGGCTGCTGGGCGCTGCGAGCCTCGTCGTCGTGCCGAGCCGAGCCGAGACGTTCGGCATCGTCGCCCTCGAGGCCGCCGCGTGCGGCACGCCCGTCGTCGCCGCCGACGTCGGGGGCCTCCCGGAGTCGGTGGTCGACGGCGCGACCGGCGTGCTCGTCGCCGGTCGCGACCCGGAGACGTGGGCGGCGGCGTGCAGACGCATCATCGACGATCCCGTGCGCCTGTCCGAGCTGTCGGCATCCGCCCGAGGCGAGGTCGAGCGGCGCACGTGGCAGGCATCCGCCGAGCGCCTCGACCAGGTGTACCGCGCCTTGGGTGCCGACCCCGACTGACGCCCCGGCCCGCGTTGCGAGGTGCGCTTCTCCAGTCGAGGTGCGGATCGCAACGCACCTCAGCTGGAGAAGCGCACCTCGCAACGGGAAGCGCACCTCGCAACGGGAGGAGGGGCGAGCCCGCAGGCCCGCCCCTCCGCATGCGCCGCGCGCGTCAGCGGTCGACGACCTCCGCGTCGACCGAGCCGTCGGTCACGGCCGACTGCTGCGAGCCCGACGTGACCGCCTGCTGCTGGCCGCTCTTCAGCTCGGCCAGGCGCGCCTCGATCTCGATGTCGCGGTCGTGGTTCTCGAGCGCCTCGAACTGCGCGTCGAGGCTCGACGACGCCAGCTCCTGCTGGCCGAGCACCTTCGCCTCCTCGCGGCGGATCTTCTCCTCGAAGCGGCCGATCTCGCTCGTGGGGTCCATGATGTCGATCGACTTGATCGCGTCGTGCACCTGCGACTGCGCCTGCGCCGTCTTCTGGCGGGCGATGAGCTCGGAGCGCTTCGACTTCAGCTCGTCGAGCTTCTGCTTCATGGTGTCGAGGCCGCTCTTCAGCTTGTCGACGACCTGCGTCTGCGACTGGATCGACGGCTCCGCGGCACGTGCCTCCGACTCGGCCTGCATCTGCTTCGACAGCGCGACCTTCGCGAGGTTGTCGAACTTGTCTGCGTCGGGCGAGCCCGTGCTGCGCAGCTGGTCGGCCTTCTGGCTCGCGGCGAGCGCCTTGCGACCCCAGTCCTGCGACGCGCGCACGTCCTCCTGGTAGTCCTGCTCCTGCATGCGCAGGTTGCCGATGGTCTGCGCGATGGCCTGCTCTGCTTCCGCGATGGAGTTCGTGTAGTCGCGCACGAGCTGGTCGAGCATCTTCGCGGGGTCCTCGGCCTGGTCGAGGAGCGAGTTGATGTTCGCTCGCGCGAGCTGGGCGATGCGACCGAGGATGGACTGCTTGGACATGGTCTCCCTTTCGATTGCCGTCTGGTCTGAGAAGAGCCGGATGGATGGATGCGTGGGCGTGGGCGGCTAGAAGTCGCCGCCGCCGCCGTCGAAGCCGCCGAAGTCGCCGCCGCCTCCGAAGAAGCCGCCGAAGTCGCCGCCGCCGCCGCTGGTGAAGCCGCCGCCGTCGCCGCCGCCGAATCCTCCGAAGAAGCCGCCGTCGCCGCCGGATGCCGACGCGCCCCAGTCGCCGCCGCCGTGGTGGCCGCCACCGGAGAGGATGTTGCCGAGCACCGAGCCGAGCACGCCGCCCATGACGGCGCCGCCGATGTTGCCGAGCCCGCCACCCATGCCGCCGCCGAAGCCGTCGCCGTCGAAGCCGTCGCGGTCGCGTCGCCCGCGTCCGCCGCCGTAGTACGGGTTGCGGGAGCCGCCTCCGTAGCCGGAGATGTCGTCGTCGGCAGCGCGCAGCGCCTGCTCAGCCCGCTCCGACGCGCGACGTGCGGCGTCGGTCGCGGCACCCACGTCGGACTGCTGCAGTCGCAGCGCCTGCGCGAGGTCCTCCTGCGCGAGCGCGAGGAGGCGGCGCGGCTGGGAGCCGACGGCGATGCGACGCGTCGAGAGGTACTGCTCGGCCGAGTCGATGTTCTGCCTCGCCGACGCCAGCCAGCCCTGCAGCGACGACGCGGCGCGTCCCTGCCTGTGGCCCTCGTCGCGCGCCTGGCCCGTCGCCTGGTCGAGCGTGTCGTTCGCTCGCTGCAGCCTGGGCAGCACCTCTGCGACGTCGACGGGCGTGCGCCTGGCGTCGGCGATCGCCTGCTCCGCGAGCTGGATGATGGGGGCGAGGTCGGTCTGCCCCTTCGGCAGCGAACGGGCGACGGCGACGTCGTTCACGGTGTCGTCGACGAGTGCGCGCAGCTGCTGCTCGGAGGCGGCGAGGTCGTCGCCAGCACGCTCGACGCCCGTGAGCAGCGACTGCGCCTGCGCGAGGGCGGCCTCTGCGGCGTGCACGGCGACGGCCGCCTGCCCGCCGGTGGCGGCGCGGCCCTGCGCGACGGCCTCGTCGATCGCGGGCAGCAGCCGCTCGGCGCCCGCGATGTTCTGCTGCACCGGCGCGATGGAGGCGCCCGTGTAGCGGTCGTCGAGGCGGTCGAGGATCTGCTTCGCGTGCTGGATGCGCGCCTCGAGCTCGGTGCGGCCCTTCGCGGCCGCCTCGAGCGCCTGCGGTGCGGTGTGCTCGAGGTCGCGGAGCTCCTCGAAGCCCTTCGCGTGGCTGCCAAGCTCGGCGGTGGCGCCCTCGGCGATCTGCAGGATGCGGCTCGACCAGTCGTGCCGCTCCTGGTCGGTGTCCGGGAACGCGTCGTCGAGCTGCTGCTGCAGCGTGAACGCCTCCTGCAGGCCGCCCTTCGCCCGCTTCAGCGCCTGCTGGTACTGCGCGACGGGCTCGGCGCCGAACTGCGCCTCGGCGAACTGCAGCTCCTGCTCGGACTGCTGCACGGTGTCGTCGAGCTGCACGAGCGCGATGTCGGCGCGCTGCTTCAGCTGCTCGAGGCTCAGCTGGTGCTGCTCGACCTCCTGCTGCTGCGCGCGCTTCGTCTTGCGGCGCCTCGCGATGCGGGTGCCGACGAACACGCCGCCGCCGACGACCGCGAGGCCACCGACGATCGCGGCGCCGGTGCCCAGCGCGACCTGGCTCGGGGGTGCGGCGTCGTCGGCGAGGCGCTCGCCGAACGCGACGATGCCTCCTGCGATGTCGCCGTCGTTCAGACGCGGCTCGAGCGCGTTGTCCTCGGCGTCGGTGAGCTGCTCGTCGGAGCGGTCGACGCCCGACCCGACGGAGTAGGCGAACTGGCCGTCGTCGAGCGCGATCGCCAGCAGCACCGACGACTCCTCGAGGCCCGACCCCACCGCGGACTCGTTGGCCCACTCGCCGCGCTCCATGCCGTCGAACGACGACACGACGACGGCGTACGTCTGCACGTCGGAGTCGGCGTTCGCCGCCTCGAGCGCCTGCGTGATCTCGTCGGCGTCGCCGGACAGCTGGCCGGTCTCGTCGACGAACACGTCACCGCCGAGATCGACGGGATCCTCGATCGAGAGCGCCCCCGCGCTCAACGTGAGCGCCGCGGCGCCGGCGATGCCGGCGGCCACGAGCCCTCTGACGATGCTGGTGGGCATCCATCCCCCCTCGGGTGGTCGCTTCGGCGCGAGCCTACCCGGCAGGTCTCTGCGCGAACCTTGGGATTCGGGGGAGCGGCAGCCGCTGTGAGCGAACGACGCTCAGGGATCCCAGACGTCGCCGATCAGGGCGACCTCGCCTGGGCGGCCATCGATCGACAGCGTGACGACCGGCACGAGGTCACCAGCCACCTCGTCCTCGCTGCAGGCCAGCAGGCCGAGGTTCACCGGGACGATCGAGGTGCTCTGCGACCCACCCGGCTCGATGCGGAGCTGGGTGCCGTACTCGACCGGCGTCGACGCCTGCGCGCTGGTCGCAAGCACGGTGCCGTCCTCGCCGACGATGGCGAGTGCGACGTCCTCGACGGTGGCGACGAGCGTCGAGGACGAGTCGTTGTCGACGGTGACCACGGCCCGCCCGTCGGTGGGGCCTTCGAGGAACGCGATCGAGACGCCCTCGAGCTCGTCTCCGACGGGAAGCACGGTCGGGCAGGTGCCGACGGGGAGCGAGTCGAGATCCGGGAAGCCGGGTGAGGTCGCCGCCTCCTCCTCGCCACCGCCCGCGACGCTCGGGTCGCCGGCCGCGTACTCGTCGGTCGGCTCGGGCGCCGTCGCCGCGGGCGCCTGCTCGGCGGATCCCGAGTCCTGCAGCGTCGCCGTCACGGGGTCGGGGTCGACGAGGCCCGGCACGACGACGGGTGCGAGGAGGGCGAGGCAGCCCGCGACGGATGCGACCGCGACGCCGACGACCTTCGGGCGGCGACGGCGACGGGCGTCGGCGACGACGGCGTCGACGTCGATCGACGCGGTCGGCTCGGGCATCGCGCGGAGCCGATCCCGCAGCTCGTCGTCGTTCATCGCGTCTCCTCCCTGCCGCGTCGCTCCTCGGTCGCGAGCTGCTCACGCAGCTTGCCCATCGCGTCGCTCACGTACCGCTTCACCGATCCGGGCGCGATGCCCAGCTCCTTCGCCGTCTCGTCGACCGAGCGATCCTCGTAGTAGCGCAGCACGACGCATGCGCGCTCGCGCGGGCTGAGGCGTTCGAGCCGCGCGGCCATGTCGAGGTGCGCCCCCGTGAGCGTCGAGCCCGAGTCGAGGCGCTCGTGGGGCACGACGAGCGGGCGGATGCGCTGCCAGCGCTGCCTGCGCCTGGCGCGGTCGAGGAAGCGGTTCGCGATCGCGCGGCGCACGTACGCCTCGGCCTGCTCGACCTCGAAGCCGTTGCGCAGGCGACCGAACGTCGCCGCGAGCGCATCCTGCACCAGATCCCTCGCCTCCTCGTCGTCGCCGCACAGCAGCGCGGCGTAGCGGGTGAGGGCGGGGCCGCGCTCTGCGACGAGTCGCGTCACGACCTGCTCCCAGTGCGCAGCCATCCCTCACCCCCTACGACGCAGAGCTCGCGCGTCCGGTTGGGGTGGTGGCGAGATCCGCGTCGAGCGATGCCTGCATGCGCGCGGCGAGCACGGGGTGGATGCCCTGCAGATGCGCCACGACGCTCGCGCGCGTCTGGGGCGACTTGTTCTGCGACAGCTTCGACTTCGCCGTCCACGATCGCACCGTGAGGCGCAGGCCCGTCGTGCCCATCGCGAGGCCAGCGTTGACCTCGTCGTCGACGTCGAGCCGCTTCGCGCCCGGCCGGTCGCCCTCGAAGTGCGCGACGAGGCGCTCGAGCGTCGCGACGTTCTCCTCGTGCGAGACGACCTGCACGTCGCACACGGCGTGCACGGCCTCGAAGTTCCACGTGGGCACCTGGCCCTCGTCGGCGCCGACGTACCAGCTGGGGGAGACGTACTCGTGGGCGCCCTGCACGACGACCAGCATCGAGCCCGAGCCTGTGGATGCGCCCCCGACGAGGCCGTGCAGGCGAGCGTCGGCGCGGCCGAGGTGCGTGACCCACGAGATGGCCTCGCCGTCGTTGACGCCTGGCGCGTCGTCGAGCAGCAGCGGCGTGTGGGATGCGACGGGCGCGCCGTCGACGTGGCTCACGAGCGTCGCCCACGGATGCGTCTCGACCAGTGCGCGCGCGAAGGCGGGATCGTCGACGCGGTACTGGGGATTCGGCTGCATGCGATCGATCCTCGCATCCGGCCGCGGTGGCGGGCCCGAGCCACGCGTCACCCGCTGGTCGATCCGGCAGGCCCGCTCGGTCGCGCCGGCACGGTGCGGGGTGCCAGGACCGCTCGGTGGGGTGCGAGGGGAGCGTGCCTCGAAGCGAGCCGCAGCACTGCGACGGTGCGCGCCGCTCGTCGCGCGGGCGCCGGTCGCCTCAGGCCGCCGCGAGCGCCGCGTCGGCCGTGTCGCCCACCGTCTGCTGCTCCAGGCGCCACCGCACGTGGTTCAGCTGGCGGCGCAGGCCGAACGGCAGCCGCTCGAACTGGCCGAAGAACGCCTCGACGTCGACGAGCTCCGCGAGCCATGCGGGTGCATCGACCGCGAGCAGCTCCTCGAGCACGCCCTCGGGCAGGTCGAGACCCGACACGTCGAGCGCGCCCTCGGCGGGCAGCACGCCGATCGCGGTGTCGACGCCGGGCGCCGTGCCGCCGACGCGGCCCGCGATCCACTCGAGCACGCGCGCGTTCTCGCTGAAGCCCGGCCACAGGAATCCGCCGTCCTCGTCGCGGCGGAACCAGTTCACCGAGAAGATCGCGGGCGCGTTCCTGCCGAGACGCTGGCCGACGTCGAGCCAGTGGCGGAAGTAGTCGCCCATGTCGTAGCCGCAGAACGGCAGCATCGCGAACGGGTCGCGACGGATCGCGCCCACGGGACCCTCGGCTGCTGCGGTCTGCTGGCTCGAGATGGTCGCGCCGACGTAGACGCCGTGCTCCCAGTCGCGCGCCTGCATGACGAGCGGCACCTGCGAGGGACGACGCCCGCCGAAGACGATCGCGTCGATCGGCACGCCCTCCGGCGCATCCCAGTCGTCGGCGATCGACGGGCACTGCGTGGCACGCACCGTGAAGCGGGCGTTCGGGTGGGCGGCTGGCGTGCCCGACTCGGGCGTCCACCGCTCGCCGCGCCAGTCGGTGAGCGACGCGGGCGCCTCCTTCGTCATGCCCTCCCACCACACGTCGCCGTCGTCGGTGAGGGCGACGTTGGTGAAGATCGTGTCGCGTTCGAGCATCGCCATCGCGGTCGCGTTCGTCGCATGCGACGTGCCGGGTGCGACGCCGAAGAACCCGTTCTCGGGGTTGATGGCGTGCAGACGGCCGTCGGCGCCGGTGCGCATCCAGGCGATGTCGTCGCCGATCGTCTCGACCGACCAGCCGGGGATCGACGGCTGCAGCATCGCGAGGTTCGTCTTGCCGCACGCCGACGGGAACGCGGCAGCGAGGTGCAGGCGCCTGCCGTCGTCGTGCGTGAGGCGCACGATGAGCATGTGCTCGGCGAGCCACCCTTCGTCGCGCGCCTGCACCGAGGCGATGCGCAGCGCGAAGCACTTCTTCGCCAGCAGCGCGTTGCCGCCGTACGCCGAGCCGAACGACCAGATCTCGCGCGTCTCGGGGAAGTGCGAGATGTACTTCGTCGTGCTGCACGGCCACGCGGAGTCGGCCTGCCCGTCGGCGAGGGGAGCGCCGACGGAGTGCACGGCAGGCACCCAGTCCTCGCCGCCGGCGATCGCCTCGAGCACGTTCGTGCCCACGCGCGTCATGGCGTGCATGCTCGCGACGACGTACGGCGAGTCGGTGATCTCGATGCCGAGCTTCGAGATGGGGCCGCCGACGGGTCCCATCGAGAACGGGATGACGTACATCGTGCGGCCGCGCATCGCACCGTTGAACAGGCCGCCGAGGATCTCGCGCATCGTCTCGGGGTCGCGCCAGTGGTTCGTGGGGCCGGCATCCTCGTCGTCGACGGAGCAGATGAACGTGCGGTCCTCGACGCGGGCGACGTCGTCGGGGTGGCTGCGGGCGAGGTAGCTGCCCGGCCTCGCGGGCACCGGCACGATCGTGCCGGCCTCGAGCATCGTGTCGACGAGCGAGGCGAACTCCGCCTCGGATCCGTCGCACCACTCCACGCGGCTCGGCTGCGTCAGTCGAGCGACGCTCGCGACCCACTCGATGACCGACGGTGCGGTGCCCTCGGGAGCGCCGATGAGGGTGCGCGAGGCCCGTGCGGCCGTCGCGGCGGACGTCGGAGGCGGGGGAAGGATCGTCATGTCTTCCACCATGGGCGCTGTTTCGCGCTGAGTGGCCGGGATTCGGGGTGAATGTTGCGCGGTTCTTTCGCTAGGCTCACGGTGTGAGCGATCTTGCAGTCCTCGGCCACCGCATCCGGCACTACCGGGGACGCGCGGGCCTCACCCTCGACGGCCTCGGCGACCTCGTCGGCCTCGCTGGCAGCCAGCTGTCGCTCATGGAGAACGGCAAGCGCGAGCCGCGACTGTCGCAGCTGCAGGCCATCGCGGCCGCGCTCGACGTCTCGACGACCGAGCTGCTGTCCGACGAGCCACCCACCGAGCGCTCCCGCCTCGAGCTCGAGCTGCAGCGCCTGCAGGAGGGCACCGTGTACTCGCGGCTCGGCCTGCCGCACGTGCGCGCGTCGAAGACGATGCCCGACGACGTGCTGCGCTCGCTCGTCGGCCTGCAACGCGAGCTCGACCGCAGGTCGCGGGAGGCGATCGCGACGCCAGAGCAGGCCAGGCGCGACTCCACCGCCATCCGCCTGCACATGCAGGAGCGCGACAACGCGATGCCCGACCTCGACGCGCTCGCCGAGGAGCAGCTCGCCGCCGTCGGCCACGAGCGCGGCGCGCTCACGCACCGTGCCGTCGCCGACATGGCGACCCGCATCGGCTTCGAGCTCGTCTACGTCACCGACATGCCGCACTCGGCGCGCTCCGTCACCGATCTCGAGCACGGCCGCATCTACCTGCCGCCCGCCTCCATCCCCGGCGGCCACGGCCTGCGCTCCATGGCGCTGCAGGCCATCGCGCACCGGCTCCTCGAGCACCGCGAGCCCGAGACGTACCGCGAGTTCCTGCAGCAGCGGCTCGAGATCAACTACTTCGCAGCGGCCACGCTCATGCCGCGCACCGCATCGGTCGACTACCTCATGCGCGCCAAGAAGGATCGCAACATCGCCGTGGAGGACTTCCGCGACGCGTTCGGCGTGACGCACGAGTCCGCGGCGATGCGGTTCACGAACCTCGCGACCGTCGACCTCGGGCTCGAATGCCACTTCCTGCGCGTCGGCGACGACGGCGCCCTCATGCGCGCGTACGAGAACGACGGGCTGCCGCTGCCGATGGACGCCTCGGGTGCGATCGAGGGCCAGGTCGTGTGCCGCCACTTCGCCGCGCGCAGCGCGTTCGACCGCGCGTCGCGCACCACGGAGTTCTACCAGTACACCGACACGCCAGCAGGCACGTTCTGGTGCTCGTCGCAGACGGGCACCGGCACCGACGGGGAGTTCTCGATCACCGTCGGCGTGCCGTTCGACACCGCGAAGTGGTTCCGCGGATCGGCGACGCCCGTGCGCGAGCAGTCGCGCTGCCCCGACAAGACGTGCTGCTCGCAGCCCGCGCCCGAGATCGCGGACCGGTGGCGCACGAAGGCGTGGGCGAGCGCACGCATGCATCAGCACACGCTCGCGCCGCTGCCGTCGGGCACGTACCCCGGAGTCGACGACGCCGAGCTGTACGACTTCCTCGAACGCCACGCGCGCGACATCGCGCCGGACGCCGACCGCGAGGGCTGAGGCATGCTGGGTGGCATGCGCAGCAGACGCGGCAGGCGCGGCGACGAGCCGATGTCGATCGGCGACGCCGCCGAGACGCTCGCGCACGCGCATCCCACGCTCGACGCCGCCACGGTGCAGACGCTCGTGCACCATTCGCGCGACCTCCTCGCCGCCGTCGACGCGGGCCACGAGCTGCTCGACCAGCGGGCCGTCGACCTCGCGGCGCAGCGACTCGACGCCCTCGACGCGACCGTCGCCCCCGGCGTGCCTCGCGTGCTGTTCCTGTCGACCCGCAACGACGGCATGTCGATCATCGCCGAGTCGCTGCTGCGCGCGTCGGGTGCGTCGGTCGTCGTCGCCTCGGCGGGGATGCGTCCCGTCGGTGGCGTGCTGCGCTCGGTGGCGGATGCGCTGGCCGAGGTGGGCGTGACGCATCCCGGGTTCCCGAAGCCGCTCACGGCGGAGGTGCTCTCGCGCGCAGACCTCGTCGTGACGATGCTGTGCGACGCGCCGCCGCTGCACGACGGGCAGCGCACGCAGTCGTGGGACTACGCAGACCCTGCCGGGCTCGGCTCGGCCGCGGTGCGGGCGCTGCGCGACCAGATCCGCGCACGCGTCGACGTGCTGCTGGGCGAGCTCTCCTAGCCGGCGCTCGGGGTCGTGGCGGTGCGCGACCCTTCGAGGCTCGCTGCGCTCGCACCTCAGGGGTCGGGTGGTGGAGCCTCGGCCCGACGGGGGCGCTCCCGCTCCGCTCCGTGAGGTGCGAGCGCAGCGAGCCTCGAAGGGAGGAGCGCTGGCGGCGACGGGCGACCGACGTCGTGCCTCAGCGCCGCGGGCGGTACAGCCGCAGCGTGAGCGACGATGCGACGACGAGCACGCTCGACAGCGCCATCGCGAGGCCCGCGAGCATGGGCGTCAGCAGCCCCGCCATCGCCACGGGGATCGCGACGGTGTTGTACGCGAACGCCCACACGAGGTTGAGGCGGATGGTCGCGAGCGTGCGCCTCGACAGCGCGATCGCGTCGGCCGCGGCCTCGAGGTCGCCGCCCACGAGGGTCACGTCGGCGGCGTGCTGCGCCGCATCCGTGCCCGTGCCCATCGCGATGCCGAGGTCGGCGGCGGCGAGCGCCGCCGCGTCGTTGACGCCGTCGCCGACCATCGCGACGCTGCCCGAGCGCTGCGCCAGACGCACGGCCTCGACCTTGTCGGCCGGGGTGGCCGCAGCGGTGACGTCGTCGATGCCGACCTCGGCGGCCACGGCGTGGGCGGCGCGCGCGTTGTCGCCGGAGACCATCGCGACGCGCACGCCCATGCCTGCGAGGCGTGCGACGGCGGCGACGCTCGTCGGCCGCACCTCGTCGCGCACCGCAAGCACGCCTCGCGCCTCGCCGTCCCATGCGACGACGACGGTCGTCGCGCCCCGCGCCTGCGCCTCGTCGAGCGCCGCTGCCAGGGCGGGAGGCAGGGGAGCGGACCATGCGCTCGCGATCCACTCGGCCGATCCGGCCTGCGCGGCCCGACCGTCGACGACGCCGTGGATGCCGAGCCCCGCGGCAGCCTGCACGCCCTCCGCACGCGGCGCGTCGGGCGCTGCTGCGACGATGGCGCGGGCGATGGGATGCTCGCTGCCGCGCTCGAGCGAGGCGGCGACGCGCACGACCTCGTCGGCATCCACGCCCGCCGCCGTCGTGGTGCCCTCGAGCCGCATGCGCCCGGCCGTGATCGTGCCGGTCTTGTCGGCGAGCAGCACGCGCACGCGCCGCGCCGCCTCGAGCACGCGCGCGTCGCGGATGAGGATGCCGAGCTCGGCTCCCGTCGTCGTGCCCGCGAGCAGCGCCGTCGGCGTCGCGAGGCCCAGCGCGCACGGGCAGGCGATGATGAGCGTCGCGATCGCGGCCGTGAACGCGTGCTGCACGTCGCCGGTGGCGACGATCCACCCCACGAGCGTCAGCACGGCGAGCGCGACGACGACGGGCACGAACACCGACGAGATGCGGTCGGCGATGCGCTGCACCGCCGTCTTGCCCTCCTGCGCCTGCTCGAGGAGCCTCGCGATGCGCGCGAGCTCGGTGTCGCCGCCGACGGCGGTGGCGCGCACGAGCAGCACGCCTGCGCCGTTGATCGTCGCGCCCACGACCGACGAGCCCTCTGCGACCTCGACGGGCATCGACTCGCCCGTCACGAGCGAGGCATCCACGGTGGAGGCGCCCTCCACGACGACGCCGTCGGCGGCGATCTTCTCGCCTGGCACGACGCGCACGAGGTCGCCGACCGCGAGGGCGTCGACGGGCACGCGCTCGTCGACGTCGCCGACGACGCGCGTCGCCTCGCGGGCGCCGAGGCGCGCGACGGAGCGCAGCGCGTCGACGCTGCCGCGGCGCGCGCGATGCTCGATGAGCCTGCCGGCCAGCAGGAACGCCGTCACGGCCGCGACGACCTCGAGGTAGAGGCCGGCGCCGTCGCCCGTGGCGAGCAGGCCGCCCATGTGCATGCCCATCTCGCCGGCGCCGCCCCACACGAGCGCCCACACCGACCAGAGGTACGCGGCGATGACGCCCATCGACACCAGGGTGTCCATCGTGGTGGCGCCGTGGCGCAGCGCCTTCGCGGCCGCGCGGTGGAACGGCCACGCCGACCATGCGGCGATGGGGGTGGCGAGCACGAGCGACAGCCACTGCCACCCGTCGATCTGCAGCGCGGGCACCATGCCCATCGCGACGACCGGCGTGCCGAGGGTCGCGGCGACGAGCAGCCGCCACGCGAGCCCGGAGTCCGAGCGGCGGCGCTCGGCCTCCGGCATGGATGCGCCGTAGCCGGTGGCCTCGACGGTCGCGATCGCATCGGCGATGGTCGTGCCGGATGGCAGGGTGACGTGCGCGACCTCGGTCGCGTAGTTCACGGTCGCCTCGACGCCGGGCATGCGGCCGAGGCGCCGCTCGATGCGAGCGGCGCACGACGCGCACGTCATGCCCTGGATCTCGAGGTCGACGACCTCGGTGGGCATCAGTCGGCGAGCGTGTAGCCGGCCTCGGCGACGGCGGCGCGCACGGCGTCGACGTCGAGGGGGCCGTCTGCGTCGACGCGCACCGTCGAGGTGCCGCCTGCGACGAGGTCGACCTCGACGCTGCGCACGCCGTCGATCTCGCCGAGCTCCTCGCGCACGGCGGAGACGCAGTGGCCGCACGTCATGCCGGTGACGGCGAAGTCCTGCGTCGCGGCCGGCGTGGCCTGCGCGGCGTCGCCGCCGCAGCATCCGCCGCCGCAGCATCCGCCCTGCTCGGCGACCTGCGGAGCCCGGGTGATCTCGACGTCCTGCTGCATGCTGCTCCCTCTCGTCACGAGCGCACGAGCCGGCCGATGGCCTGGCTCGCCTCGCGGATCTTCTCGTCGGCGACGGCGCCGCCGGTCTTCGCTGCCTCGGCGACGCAGTGCGCCAGGTGGTCGTCGAGCAGCTGCAGCGCGACGGTCTCGAGCGCCTTGGTGGCTGCGGAGACCTGCGTGAGGATGTCGATGCAGTACTCGTCCTCCTCGACCATGCGCGCGATGCCGCGCACCTGGCCCTCTGCGCGCTTGAGGCGACGCAGGATGGCCTGCTTGTCGTCCGCGTAGCCTTGGCTGTGCTGCTCCATGCTCGAGACCATACCCCAAGGGGGTATCTGGACGCCAGTCGTCGGCGCAGCCGCGGGCGCGCGGGTCACCGGGACCGCATCGTCGTCGTCCTAGAGTGACGGCGTGACCACCGACGAACGCAGCGCTGCGGAGGCGAGGCTCGCCAAGCGCGACCTCACGCTCGACCTCGCGAGGGTCGTGTGCGTGCTGCTCGTCGTCGTCGTGCACCTGCTCTTCGCAGGCGTCTCCGTCAGCGACGACGGCATCGCGCTCGAACGCACCCTCGAGATCCAGTCGTGGTTCCCCGCCGCGACGTGGTTCGGGCTCATCATGCCCCTGTTCTTCGTCGTCGGCGGCTTCGCGGGCGCCGCCGGGTTCCGCAGCGCGCGCCGTCGAGGCGACGACCCCGAGGACTTCGCCCGCGTGCGCCTCGCTCGCCTCGCCCGCCCGTCGCTGCCGGTGTTCGTCTTCCTCGCCGTCGTGCTCGGCATCGCCGCGCTCCTGCCTGTCGATCCCGCGTTCGTCGCAGGCGTCGCCGTGGGCGTCGGCTCTCCGCTGTGGTTCCTCGCGTCGTACATGCTCGTGCAGGCGCTCGCGCCCATCCTCATCGAGTGGCACGAGCGCAGGCCCGTCGTCACGCTCGCGGCGCTCGTCGCCCTCGCGTGCGCGACCGACCTCGTGCGCATCCTCGTCGGCGAGGACCTCGTGGGCCTGCCGAACGTGGCGTTCGTGTGGCTCGCCGTGCAGCAGCTGGGCTTCTGGATGCACGACGGATGGTTCGCGGCCAGACGCTGGTGGCAGCTCGCCGCGGTCGTCGTCGTCGCATACGGCGTCCTCCTCGTCGTCGTGCGCGTCGGCGACTACTCGACGAACATGCTCTCGAACCAGTTCCCGCCGACGGTGCCGCTGCTGCTGCTCGGCATCGCGCAGGCGTGCCTGCTGCAGCTGCTGCACCGGCCCCTGACTGCGCTCATGCGACTCCGGCCCGCGCAGGGCGCGGTGCTGCTGCTCGGATCGCGCCTCATGACGATCTACCTGTGGCACCTGCCGCTCATCATGCTGCTCGTCGGCGTGCAGCTGCTCCTGCCGTTCCCGCTGTCGACGCCGGGCACGGGCCAGTGGTGGCTCGAGCGCATCCCGTTCTTCCTCGTGGTGCTCGCGCTCGTGTGCGCGCTGTCGATCCCGCTGGCACGGTTCGAGCGCGTGCAGGAGCTCGTCGAGTCGCCGCCCGCGTGGCGCACGGTCGTCGCGATCGCGCTGTTCATCGCGCCCCCGTTCCTCATCATGACGTTCGGGCTCGACCTGCCGCTCGCCGCGTTCGGCGTCGTCGGCACCGTCGCCGCCCTGCTGCTGGCGCGCATCCCGCTCGCGCCCGCGCCGAGCGCTCGCCTGCTGCCCTGACGCGCGAGGCCGCGCGTGCGGCGTCGGACGCCACGCTGTCCTAGGCTCCGACCATGGAGACCACGTTCGACGCAGCCGTCGACCCGGCGCTCGTCGCCAGAGCGCTCGCACCCGCGCAGGAGGGCTCGGTGTGGCTCGACCGCCCCGCACCGCGGCACCCGCGGCTCACGTCGCACGTGCGCGCCGACCTCGTCGTCGTCGGCGGCGGCTACCTGGGCCTCTGGACGGCGCTCAAGGCCGTGGAGCGCGAGCCCGGCACCAAGGTCGTGCTGGTCGAGGCGCACCGCCTGGGATGGGCGGCGTCGGGTCGCAACGGCGGCTTCTGCGACGCCTCCCTCACCCACGGCCGCGCCAACGGCGAGGCGCGATGGCCTGCGGAGCTCGACCGGCTCGAGGAGCTCGGGCTCGAGAACCTCGACGGCATGGGCGCCGACGTCGAGCGCCTCGGGCTCGACGTCGAGTGGGAGCGCACCGGCTCGCTCACGGTCGCGACCGAGCCGCACCAGGTGGAGTGGCTGCGCACCGAGGCGATCGAGGATCGCGGCGTGTTCCTGAACGCCCAGCAGACGCGTGCCGAGCTCGACTCGCCCACGTTCCTCGGCGGCTACCTCGACCGCGTCGGCACGGCGCTCGTGCATCCCGGCAGGCTCGTGCACGAGCTCGCCCGCGCATGCCTCGACCGCGGCGTCGAGATCTTCGAGCGCTCGAAGGCGATCTCGCTCGACTCCGACGACGCGGGCGTCACCGTGCACACTGGCGGCGGCAGCGTCCGCGCACCGAGGGCGATGCTCGCGACGAACGCGTTCCCGAGCCTGCTCAAGCGCGACCGGCTCTCGACGGTGCCCGTCTACGACTACGTGCTCACGACCGAGCCGCTCACGGCGGAGCAGAAGGCGGCGATCGGATGG
Source organism: Agrococcus sp. AC640b (assembly GCF_979255995.1). NCBI lineage: Bacteria > Bacillati > Actinomycetota > Actinomycetes > Micrococcales > Microbacteriaceae > Agrococcus > Agrococcus sp. AC640b. Next base: position 107,606 of record NZ_CEEDMM010000003.1, on the reverse strand, counting down.
GGTGGCAGGCGAGGCATCTCCGACGCCGCGAACCAGTTCCACTACTACCGGCTCACGGCCGACGACCGCATCGTGTGGGGCGGCTACGACGCCGTCTACTTCTACGGCGGGCGCATCCGGCCGCAGCACGAGCGCAGGCAGGCGTCGTTCGACCGGCTCGCAGCGCACTTCCTCATGACGTTCCCGCAGCTGGAGGACGTGCGCTTCGCGTACCGATGGGCGGGCGTCGTCGACACCTCGACGCGGTTCTGCGCGCAGTACGGCCTCGCCCGCGGCGGCAAGGTGGCGTACGCGAACGGGTTCACGGGCCTCGGGGTCGCTGCGACGCGCTTCGCCGCCGACGTCAGCCTCGACCGCCTCACGGGCCTCGACACGGAGCGCACGCAGCTGCAGATGGTGCGACAGCTCGCGGTGCCGTTCCCGCCGGAGCCGTTCGCGTCCGCCGGCATCCAGGCGACGAGGTGGTCGCTCGATCGCGCCGACCATCAGGGCGGCAGGCGCAACGCGCTGCTGCAGACGCTCGACGCGCTCGGACTCGGCTTCGACTCGTGAGCGCGACGACCGGGGTGGCGGCGAGGGCGCGGCGATGACCCGCGTCGTGCCGCTCGCGGGCGTCGACGTGCCGCTCGCCCCGCTGCCTGCCGCCGACGTCGTCGCAGGCGCGCCGGCTGCCGGATCCGTGGCGCTCGCGACCGTCGGCGAGGCCGAGGTGGGCGTGTGGCGCATGACGCGCGGCGTCGCGCGCGACGTCGAGGCCGACGAGGCGTTCGTCGTGCTCTCGGGCCGTGCGACGATCCGCTTCGACGATGGCGAGACGATCGACGTCGCTGCGGGCGACCTCGTGACCCTGACGGCGGGGGGGCGCACCGAGTGGACGGTGCACGAGGACCTCGCCAAGGTCTACGTGGCCTGACCGGCCCTGCCGCTGCGCCGTCGCGGCGCGGCCGCCCGGTAGGCGGAGACGCTGGGCTCGTCGGGCAGCCAGCAGCGCCACGGGAAGCGCGCGGCGTCGCCGCCGTCGCCCGACACGCCCACGCGCGGGCCCGTGCGATGCGGGAGTGGATGCGTCGGTGGCGTGCGGCCGAGGTCGAGGCTCCACGAGCCGTCGCCCAGCAGGTCGGCGCCGTCGTCGGCGAGCGTCGCTCCGAGCGCCTGCGCGAGGTTGCCGGGGCCGCTCGCGAGCTCGACGATCGGCGAGCGACGCGGCCTCGCCTCGCGGCGGGCGCGTGCGAGCGGCTCGCCGTCGACGACGGCGCCGGCGCGCACGAGGATGCCGTAGCCCTCGCCTGCGGTGCCTGCGACGACGTTGATCGCGTGGTGCATGCCGTACGTGAAGTACGCGTACAGGTGCCCGGCCTCGCCGAACATCGTCGCGTTCCTCGCCGTGCGGCCCCGGAACGAGTGCGCGCCGGGGTCGTCGGCCCCGCGATACGCCTCGACCTCGGTGATGCGCACCGCGACGCGACCCTCGGGGGCGTCGTGCGCGATCGTCGCGCCCAGCAGCAGCGGCGCGACCACGACCGGGTCGCGTGCGAGCCACGCCCGCGTCGCGTCGGCGTCCATCGTCACGTCCGCGCTGCGCGGTCGTGGAACGCTCGGCGCGTCACGCGCCCTGCCAGTCGCGGGCGTGGAGCGCCTCGAGGCCCGCGATGGTCGTCTCGAGGATGAACGCGACGTAGCGCTCCTCGCCGTCGTGCTCGTCCTCGTCGATGAAGGGGTCGACGAGGGTCTCGACGATGTGGTCGATCGCCGCGCGGTCGGCGTCGGCGGCGTCGAGCGCGGCACGCATCGCAGCGAGGTCGCGGGGGCCGTCGTCGTCGACGAGGCGCCGGTCGTCGCCCATCGCGACCGCCGAGAGGGCGTTGTTCACGATCGCCGCGTACGCCATGGCCGCGTGGGCGCCGAACCCGGCGCGCTGCAGCACGACGACGCCCTGCTCGACGACGGGCTGCAGCGGGGGCAGCGTGGGGCCGTGCATGAGCAGCCACTTCGCGACGCCGGGGTGGGCGCCGACGAGGCTGCGAGCGGGCAGGATCAACGCACGGAACCAGTCCTGCCAGGGCAGGTCGCGGTCGGGCAGCGTCATGTCGCCGAGCACGCGCTCGACGACGCGACGCACGATGACGTCCTTGCTGCCGACGTGGTGGTAGAGCACGGAGGCTGCGACGTCGAGCCTGCGGGCGAGGTCGCGCACCGACCATCCCAGCAGGTGCGTCCGGCGGGTGAGGGCGACGGCCTCGTCGACCACTCGCTGCGGGGTCAGGCCGACGTGGAAGGGCGCATCCTCGCCGCGCGTCTCGCCGTCCATCGCTGCCAGTCTGGCGCATGCGCGGGCGTCGGCAGGCATCCGCGACGCGCCAGGAGTGCGCGGTGGCGCGTGACCGGGGCACGTCGACGCGATAGCGTGCAATCGAACGTCGTTCTACCACTCCTCGAGAGATGCAGGCTCCATGGCAGCCGAGAGTCCCGTGCGCATTCCCGCACCCGTCGTCGTCGTGCTCGCTGCCGTGCTGCTGTCGGCGTCGGCGCAGATGTCGGTGCAGCCGGCGTCCGCGCCGCTCGCGGTCGAGCTGGGTCTCGCACCGTGGCAGGTGGGCGTCGCGGTCGCGGCATCCGCCGCCATGATGCTCGCCGGGGTGCCCGGGTGGATGCGTCGCGTGCACCGCGTGGGCGCCCGTGGTCCCATGGTCGCCGCGCTCGCGCTCGCCGCAGCGGCGATGGCGGCGTTCGCCTGCCTCGCGATGCTCGGCGCACGAGGACTCGTGGACGGGTGGATCCTCGTCGCGGCGATCCTGCTGCTGCGCGGCGTCGCGCTGGGCGCGTCGCTCGCGGCGATCGTGCCTGCTGCTCGGCTCGTGATCGCGGCGACGCCCGATGCCGCCGCACGCATGCGCGGACTCGCGGGCGTCGCGACCGTGCAGGGCGTCGCGGTCGTGATGGGCGTCGCGCTCGGCGGCTTCCTCTCGGCGTTCGGCGCGCTCGTGCCGTTGCTCGCCGCGCCGCTGATCCTGCTGGTGGCAGCGCTCGTGGTCGGGATCGGCCTGCCGCACCAGGCGACGCTCGCGGCGCCGACGCCCGGACGGGGCGCGCTGTCGATCGATGCCCGCGCGTGGCCGTTCGCGCTCGTGGCGCTCGCCGTGCTCGCGAGCATCGCGTGCGTGCAGCTGGTGCTGGGCTTCGTGCTCGCGGCGCGTCTCGACCTCGACGCCGCGACGACCGGGTTCGCCACGGGCGGCATGCTGCTGGTGGGCAGCCTCGCGGCGGTCGTGGCGCAGTCGCTCCTGTCGCGGGCGTCGCGGCGGCCCGCGCTGCTGGCACGCGGTGGCGCCGTGCTGTTCGTCGTTGCGGTCGTCGGGCTCGTGCCCGCGGCGAACGTCATGACGATCCTCGTCGCGATCGTCGCGGCCGGCATCGGCGCGGGTCTGGCGCTCTCGGGCGTCGCTCGCACGGCGTCCGCTGCTGGCGGGCGCACGTCGGCGCAGCAGGTCATGGGCATCGCGGGCGTGCTCGGCGCCGTCGTGGGGCCCGCGGGCGGCACGCTGCTGCTCGGCGTGTCGACGGCAGCACCGTTCGTGGCGTGCGTCGTCGTGCTCTCGGGCGCGATCGGGCTGGCCTTCGCGCACCCGGCATTCCGCGAGGCGCCGACGCCCGAGCCGATCGCCGGGGCCGCTGCGGCGTGAGCGCCGCGGTGGGCGTCCGCGTGAGCCGCCGACCTGCGACACGGCGGTCATCCGTGCGGTGGTGCCCTCGATAGGATTCGAACCTACGACCTTCTGCTCCGGAGGCAGACGCTCTATCCCCTGAGCTACGAGGGCAGGGGCTGGATCAGGCTAGCACCCGGGGCCGCATCCGCCCTCCACCGACGCCAGACGGCGCCCCACCCCGACGCGAGGAGACGCACACGATGCGCACCCTGCACGCCCAGTTCGCCATGGACGTCGATGGCGAGGCCGACTTCGTGCTGCTCCTGCTGCCGTCCTCCGGCCACGCAGAGGACGAGCGGCTCGAGCTGACCCTCGACGGCGCCGCCGTCGATGCGAAGGAGGTCGAGGGCAGGCACGGCACGCGCGAGCTGCGCTTCGCAGCGGGTCCGGGCAGGCTCTCGTGCACGTTGGACGCCCGCATCGCAGGGCATGCGCCGAGCGCCGACGAGGGCGACGTGCCAGAGCGCTACCTCGCGGCGTCGCGCTACGCCGAGGTGGAGGCGCTGCGCGACTTCGCGTCGGAGCGATTCGGCCGCGCCACCGGCTGGGCCGCCGTCGACGCGATCGTGCGGTACGTCGCCCGCAACCTCGAGTACGACATGTTCCGTTCCGAGCTCGACGACGGCGCGGTCGCGACGCTGCGCAAGCACGGCGGCATGTGCCGCGACTACGCGCACGTCGTCATCGCGCTGTGCAGGGCCGTCGGCATCCCGGCGCGCTACGCGTCGGTGTACGCGCCCGCACTGCAGCCGCCCGACTTCCACGCCGTCGCCGAGGTGCACGTGGACGGCGCGTGGTGGGTCGTCGATGCGACGCACCTGGCGCCGCGAGGCAGCATGGTGCGCATCGCGACGGGCGTCGACGCCGAGGAGACGGCGTGGGCGACGAACTCGCGCGGCTGGGTCACGTTGGACTCCATGGAGGTCTCCGCCCACGACGACGCGCTCGACGAGGGCGCGATCGACGACCCGACGCAGCGCATCCGGCTGTCCTGAGCCCCGACGCGCCCGTGGGCGCCGCCGTCAGCCGAGGTTGGTCGCGACCTGCTCGATGAGCGCGTCGGCGTCGCCGCCGGCCCCCTCGAAGTACTGCGAGGCGACGGCGATGAGCCACTCGCCCTCGACCGACGCGGCGCCCGGCAGGTCGCGGATCGGCGTTCGCGTGCCGTCGTCGGCGCGCAGCACGCCCACGAGCAGCACGTCGCCGCTCGTCACGTGCTGCCACGCGCACACGACTCCGGCGTCGGCGTACTCGTCGAGGTCGGCGGGGATGCCGCCTGCGGGGTTCTCGGTGGCGAGCAGCTCGGGGTTGATGGCGTAGATCTGGTCGGGGGTCACGACGTCGGTGCACGCCAGGTCGAGGTCGCCGCTCACCGGGTCGGTCGTGGGTGCGACGCTCGGCGGCGGCTGGAAGTCCGACGGGCTCGGATCGGGCTCGAGCGCCGGGTCGCTGGGCGTCGCGCTCGGGGCCGGCGTGCTCGAGCCGGAGGGGGAGGGCGAGCTCGGCGCGCTCGGCGCGCTCGGCGCGACCTCGAGCGCGCCCGGCGCGCAGGCGGCGAGCGCGAGCGCGGCGGAGCCTGCGAGGGCGGCGAGGGCGGGGCGAGTCGAGCGCATGCGGCCAGCATAGGATCGGGGGATGCATCCTGCCGCGCTCGCCGACGCCATCCTCACCAGCGTCCAGGCCGTCGTCGGCGACCGAGCGGAGGTCTCGGCAGCCGACATCGTGCTCGAGCGGCCGCGCAGCCGCGAGCACGGCGACTGGACGACGAACGCCGCCATGCGGCTCGCGAAGCGCGTCGGCGTCGCCCCGCGCGAGCTCGCAGTCGAGCTGCAGGAGCGCATCGCGACGATCACGGGCGTCTCGGCGGTCGAGGTGGCGGGCCCCGGCTTCCTCAACCTTCGCCTCGACGCGGCCGCCGCAGGCGAGCTCGCCCGCACGATCGTCGAGGCCGGCGGCGCCTACGGTCGCGGCGACGCGATGCAGGGCATCCCGATGAACCTCGAGTTCGTCTCCGCGAACCCCACGGGGCCGCTGCACCTCGGCGCCGTGCGCTGGGCTGCCGTCGGCGACTCGCTCGCCCGCATCCTCGAGTCGCAGGGTGCCCGCGTGACGCGCGAGTACTACTTCAACGACCACGGTGCGCAGATCGACCGCTTCGCGCGCAGCCTCGTCGCGGCGTGGCGCGGGCTGCCCACGCCGGAGGACGGCTACGGCGGCGCCTACATCGGCGACATCGCGGCGCGCGTCGAGGCCGAGAGCGAGATCGACATGCTCGACCTCGACGACGACGCGCTGCAGGAGCACTTCCGCGCCCACGGCGTGCAGATGATGTTCGGCGAGATCAAGCAGTCGCTCGCCGACTTCGGCGTCGTGTTCGACGTGTTCTTCCACGAGCACGACGTGCAGGCCAACGGCGACGTGGAGCGCGCGATCGAGCGGCTGCGCGAGCGCGGGCACGTCTTCGTCGAGGACGGCGCGACGTGGTTGCGCACCACTGCGCTCGGCGACGACAAGGACCGGGTCGTCGTGCGCTCCAACGGTGCGCCCGCCTACTTCTCCGGCGACCTCGCCTACTACCTCAACAAGCGCGAGCGCGGCTTCGAGCAGTGCTTCATCATGCTCGGCGCCGACCACCACGGCTACGTGGGTCGCATGATGGCGATGTGCGCGGCGTTCGGCGACGAGCCGCACGTCAACCTCGAGCTGCTCATCGGGCAGATGGTGAACCTCGTGCGCGACGGCAAGCCCGTGCGCATGTCGAAGCGCGCGGGCACGATCGTCACGATGGAGGACCTCGTCGAGGTCGTCGGCGTCGACGCTGCCCGCTACTCCCTCGCGCGATCCAGCGTCGACTCGCCGCTCGACATCGACCTCGAGCTGCTGCAGCGGCGCTCGAACGACAACCCCGTGTTCTACGTGCAGTACGCCCACGCACGCACGAGCGCCGTCGACCGCAACGCGGCGGCGGCCGGCGTCGACCGCTCCGCATTCGACGCCTCGACCCTCGACCACCCGTCGGAGTCGGCGCTGCTGGGTGCGCTGGCGGACTTCCCGCGCGTGCTCGCCCAGGCGGCGCAGCTGCGCGAGCCCCACCGCGTCGCGAGGTTCGCAGAGGAGCTCGCGGGCCTCTACCACCGCTGGTACGACGCCTGCCGCGTCGTGCCGGTCGGCGACGAGCCGATCGGCGACGTGAACCGCTCGCGCCTGTGGCTCAACGATGCGACGGGACAGGTGCTGCGCACCGCCCTCGGCCACCTGGGCGTCAGCGCTCCCGAGCGGATGTAGCGCCGTGCCGCGCCGACTCGTCCGCGTCGCCGCGGGACTCGCGGGCGTCGCGGCGCTCGTCGGCGCGGGGATCCTGGCGGACGTGCTCGTGCGCGCAGGCATGGAGCGCATCGCGCGCGAGGAGATCGCGGTCGCGCTGCAGCTCGACGACCCCGACGAGGTCGAGGCGGAGGTCACGGGCGGCAGCGCCATCCTGCAGCTGCTGCTCGGCTCCGTCGACCACGTGTCGATCACGGTGCCCGACCTCGACCTCGGCGTCGCCGACGGCACCTTCCACGCCGAGATCTACGACCTGCCGACGAACATGCTGCAGCCGATCCCGCGCGTGTACTCGTACGTGGCGCTCGACCAGGAGTCGGTCGTGCAGCTGACGGGCGAGTTCGTCGACGTCGAGGTGCGAGACGTGACGCTCGAGCCGCCGACCCTGCGCGTCGAGATCGACGCCGAGCTGCGCGGCCGCATCGTGCCCGTGACGGTCGTCGTCGAGCCGGTGACGCGCGGGTCGCGGATCGTGCTCGTGCCGGAGTCGATCGAGGTGGGGGCCGCTGCGCTGTCGCCGACGGAGTTCGAGGCCCGCTACGGCGTGCCGACGTCGACGCTGTTCGACCAGACGGGGTTCTGCATCGCCGACTCGGTGCCGACGACGATGGAGATCACCGACGTGCGGGTGTCGAACGGCGCGGTCATCCTCGTCTTCGGCATCGAGCAGCGCTCCGTGCTGCAGCTGCAGTCGCCGCTGGGCTCCTGCGTCGGCTGACGCGCGTCATGCGGCGACGCGGCGCGAGGCACCGATCCGGCGCCGGGTAGGCTGGCGTCGTCAGGCTTCAGGGGCCACGCCGGGTCCGCTCGCCTGCTGATCCGAGCGCAGCGCGCTCGCACCGCAGGCGATCCCCACCACCCCACGGACCGACATGACCCACGTCTCCACCGCAGACGCGCTCCAGCCCGCCATCTGGCCGACGAGCGCGCACCGCGTCGACGGCGTCGTGCACGTCGGCGGCGCCGCGCTCGACGCGCTCGCCGCCGAGCACGGCACGCCGCTCATGCTGCTCGACGAGGCAGAGCTGCGCGGCCGGGCCGCGCGCATCCGCGCCGCGTTCCACGCCGTGCTCGACGACCCGATCGTCTACTACGCGGGCAAGGCGCTGCTCACCGCCGACGTCGCCCGCTGGGTGGTCGCGGAGGGGCTCGGCGTCGACGTGTGCTCGGGAGGCGAGCTCGCGCTCGTGCGCGCCGCGGGCGTCGACCCCGCGATCGTCGGGTTCCACGGCTCGAACAAGTCCGAGCGCGAGCTGCGCTCGGCCGTCGCGGCCGGCGTCGGCACGATCGTCGTCGACTCCGAGCTCGAGGTCGACCGGCTCACCCGCATCGCAGCCGAGGCGGGCGTGCGGCAGCGCATCCGCCTGCGCATCAACGTGGGCGTCCACGCCTCGACGCACGAGTTCCTCGCGACAAGCCACGAGGACCAGAAGTTCGGCGTGCCCATCGCAGACGCGCCCGCGATCGTCGCGCGCATCCGCGCCGACGACGTGCTCGAGCTGCGCGGCCTCCACACCCACATCGGCTCGCAGATCTTCGACGGCTCAGGATTCGCGGCCGCCTTCGACCGCATGGTCGCGCTGCACGCGTCGCTGCTGCCAGGCGGCGACCTGCCCGAGCTCAACGTCGGCGGCGGCTTCGGCATCGCGTACACGGAGGCCGACGATCCGCAGCCGATCGAGCAGATCGCCGCATCGTTCGCCGAGGCGCTGCGCGCGGCGTGCGCCCGCGAGGGCGTCGCGATGCCGCGCGTCGCGATCGAGCCCGGGCGCTCCATCGCGGGCCCCGCAGGCGTGACCGTCTACCGCGTCGGCACCGTCAAGCGCATGGACCTCGCCGACGGCGAGCGGGTCTACGTCTCGGTCGACGGCGGCATGAGCGACAACCCGAGGCACGTGCTCTACGGCGCGCAGTACACGGCGCGCATCGTGGACAGGTCGTCGGATGCGGATGCCGTGCGCGCTCGCGTCGTCGGGCTGCACTGCGAGTCGGGCGACATCGTCGTCGACGAGGTGCGGCTGCCCGGCGACGTCGGGCCCGGCGATCTGCTCGCCGTGCCCGCGACGGGCGCGTACTGCGCGAGCCTCGCCTCGAACTACAACATGACGCCGCGTCCGCCGATCGTGGCCGTCGCAGACGGCGCATCGCGCGTGCTCGTGCGTCGCGAGACCATCGACGACCTGCTCGCACGCGATGCGGGCCTTGGAGGAACCCCATGACCGCCTACCGCAGCCTCAAGGTCGCGTTGCTCGGAGCCGGCAGCGTCGGCTCGCAGGTCGCTCGGCTGCTGCTCGAGCACGCCGACGAGCTCGCCGCCCGTGCGGGAGCGGGCCTCGAGCTCGTCGGCATCGGCGTCCGCGACGTCGACGCGCAGCGCGACGTGCAGCTGCCGCGCGAGCTGCTCACCACCGACCTCGCACGCCTCGCCGCATCCGCCGACATCGTCGTCGAGCTGCTCGGCGGCATCGAGCCTGCTCGCTCGCTCGTGCTCGACGCGCTCAACTCGGGCGCCGACGTCGTCACGGCGAACAAGGCGCTCGTGGCGGCGCACGGGCCCGAGCTGTTCGACGCGGCCGAGCGCGTCGGCGGGCAGCTGGCGTTCGAGGCGGCCGTCGGCGGTGCGATCCCCATCATCCGCCCGCTCGAGGCGAGCCTCGCGGGCGACCGCATCACCCGCGTCATGGGCATCGTCAACGGCACGACGAACTACATCCTCGACCTCATGCACCGCGAGGGCGCGACGATGCAGGATGCGCTCGCCGAGGCGACGCGCCTCGGCTACGCCGAGGCCGACCCCACCGCCGACGTCGAGGGCTTCGACGCCGCGTCGAAGGCGACGATCCTCGCGTCGCTCGCGTTCCACACGACCGTGCCCGTCGAGCAGGTGCACCGCGAGGGCATCACGGGCATCACCGACGCCGTCGTGCAGCAGGCGGAGCGCGACGGTCGCGTCGTGAAGCTGCTCGCGATCTGCGAGCGCCTCGCAGGCCCGGACGGCGACCGCGTGTCGGCGCGCGTGCACCCCGCGCTCATCCCGGGCGACCACCCGCTCGCAGCCGTGCACGAGGCGAAGAACGCCATCTTCGTCACGGCGGAGGCCGCTGGCGACCTCATGTTCTACGGCGCCGGCGCCGGCGGCCCCGAGACGGCGAGCGCCGTGCTCGGCGACCTCGTCTCCATCGCCCGCCGCCACGTCATCGGCGGCCCTGGGCTCGCGGTGTCGAGCCACGCGAGACTGCCGATCGCACCGTTCGACGACGTGCCCACGCGGTACCAGCTGCGCCTCGAGGTCGCCGACCGGCCCGGCGTGCTCGCGGCGATCGCGACGGTGCTCAGCACGCACGACGTGTCGATCGAGGCCATCGAGCAGCATGTGGCCGATGGGCCGACGGCTAGCCTGGTGCTCGGCACCCACGCCGCGCCCGAAGGGCGGCTGCAGCGGGTCGTCGAGGCGCTGCGGTCGCATGAGGACGTCGCGAGCGTGGAGCACGTCATCCGCATCGAGGCGCAGGCCTGAGCGGGGGAGAGGGACGCATGGCACAGCAGTGGCGCGGAGTGATCCGCGAGTACGCAGACCGACTCGACGTGACGGCGTCGACGCCGATCGTGACGCTCGGCGAGGGCGGCACGCCGCTCATCGAGGCGTCGCACCTGTCGGCACGGGTCGACGCGCGCGTCTTCGTGAAGTTCGAGGGCATGAACCCCACGGGCTCCTTCAAGGACCGCGGCATGACGATGGCGGTGACGAAGGCCGTCGAGCAGGGCGCGAAGGCCATCGCGTGCGCCTCGACGGGCAACACGTCGGCGTCGGCGGCGGCGTACGCGGCGCACGCGGGCATCACGGCCGCAGTGCTGGTGCCGGACGGCAAGATCGCGATGGGCAAGCTCGCGCAGTCGGTCGTGCACGGCGCGCGCCTGCTGCAGGTGCAGGGCAACTTCGACGACTGCCTCGAGATCACGAAGGAGCTCTCGGAGCACTACCCCGTGCACCTCGTGAACTCCGTCAACGACGACCGCATCGAGGGGCAGAAGACGGCGGCGTTCGAGATCGTCGACGTGCTGGGCGACGCGCCCGACCTGCACCTCATCCCCGTCGGCAACGCTGGCAACATCACGGCGTACTGGCGTGGCTACACGCAGGCGGCGCAGCGCGGCGACACGACGCGCACGCCGCGCATGCTCGGCTTCCAGGCGCTCGGCTCGGCGCCGATCGTCCGCGGCGAGGTCGTGCGCGAGCCCGACACCGTCGCGACGGCGATCCGCATCGGCAACCCCGCATCGTGGGAGCAGGCCCTCGCCGTGCGCGACGAGTCGAACGGCGGCTTCTGGGCGATCGACGACGAGCGCATCCTCGCGGCGCAGCGACTGCTCGCCCGCGAGGAGGGCATCTTCGTGGAGCCCGCGTCGGCCATCAGCCTCGCCGGCCTGCTCGAGCGGCACGCGGCCGGCGAGGTGCCGAAGGGCTCCACGGTCGTGCTCACCGTCACGGGCCACGGCCTGAAGGACGCGCAGTGGGGCCTCAAGGGCGACGACGGTCAGGACGCCTCGCCGCAGGTCGTGCGCGCCGAGACGAGCGAGGTCGCGAGCCTGCTGGGGCTCGCGTGAGCCTCGTCGGCCGTCGCGTGCGCGTGCGCGTGCCGGCGACGAGCGCGAACCTGGGCCCCGGGTTCGACACGCTCGGCCTCGCCCTCAACGTGCACGACGAGCTCGAGGTCGAGGCCACCGCCTCCGGCATCGCGATCACCGTCGAGGGCGTGGGAGCCGGAGAGGTGCCCACCGACGAGACGCATCTCGTCGCCCGTGCGGCGCTGCACGCGTTCGATCGTCTCGGCGTCGCGGCCCCCGGCCTGCGCATCCACGCCCGCAACGCCATCCCGCACTCGCGCGGCATGGGCTCGTCGGGTGCGGCGATCGTGTCGGGCGTGCTCGCCGCCGTCGGACTGATCGGCGACGACGTCGAGGTCGACGACGCCACGGTGCTGCGCCTGGCCACCGAGCTCGAGGGGCATCCGGACAACGTGGCGCCCGCGATCTTCGGCGGCCTCACCATCGCGTGGGTCGACGACGACGGCCCCCACCACACCGAGCTCGCCGTGCACCGCGGCGTCTCGCTGCTCGTCGCCGTGCCGGAGGAGCGCATGTCGACGTCGCTCGCGCGCAGCCTGCAGCCTGCGGACGTGCCGCACGCCGACGCGGTCTTCAACCTCTCTCGTGCCGCGCTGCTCATCGCAGCGCTCACGCAAACCCCGAACCTGCTGCACGCCGCGACCGAGGACCGTCTCCACCAGCGCTACCGCGCCTCGGCGATGCCGGCGACGTCGCGGCTCGTCGCCGACCTGCGCGAGGCCGGGCACGCCGCCGTCGTGTCGGGCGCGGGCCCCAGCGTGCTCGTGCTCTCGAGCGATCCCGAGCAGCGGCTCGCGGCGGCCGAGGTCGTCGCGGCGCAGCCCGATGGATGGGACGCGCTGCTGCTGGCCGTGGACATCAAGGGTGGTACAGTCGAGGTCGACCCCCGCTAGTCCCGGCCACGATCCGTGTCCGCTCGCGGGGGGATCACGAGACTCCAGTCGCAGCACCGCCCATCGCCGGCGATGTCCTCTCGAACGCCGCGCGACGGTGCCGCGCATCCCCAGGTCGTGCATCCACGGCCGGTTCCCCCGGAAAGGGAGACGATGACCAACGAGACCCCCGCAGTCGACGCTGCCGCAGCAGAGGCCGCGACGGCCGCGCAGCAGGCCGACGCAGCACCCGCACCCGTCACGAAGGCACGCCGCTCGCGGCGTGCGCAGAGTGCGGCAGCGGCCCCCGACGCAGCGACGCTCGACCTGCCGACCGCCGCCGAGGCGCCCGCAGCCGAGCCCGCGCCCGCGCAGTCCGAGGAGGCGCCGGCTGCGAGCGAGGACGCTCCCGTCGAGCCGCCCAAGCGCAAGCGCGCGCCGCGCAAGAAGAAGGAGCCGGTGGCCGTCGAGGCCGCCGCCGAGGCCGAGGCACCCGCTGCCGAGGCCCCCGCTGCCGAGACCGATGAGGCCGAGGCTTCCGCTGCCGAGGCGCCTGCTGCCGAGGCGGCGCAGGCCGAGGCAGCGCAGGCCGAGGCGCCCGCGGCCGTCGAGGACGCGCCGGCCGAGCAGGTCGCCGAGACCTCCGAGGCGCCCGTCGAGTCGGCGAAGACCGACGAGCAGCGTGCGGAGGAGGGCGAGGCGAAGGCCGACGCGCCCACCAAGGCAGACGGCTCCGACGACGCATCCGGCGAGCAGCGTCCCGCTCGCCGTCGCCGCGGCCGCGGCAAGGGCGCGGACCGCGCAGACGAGCAGCAGCCCGCCCAGGACGGCCAGCAGCAGGGCGGACGCCAGCAGCAGCAGTCGCAGCAGCAGCCGAACGACGACGACGCTGCCGAGGGCGGCCGTCGCGGCCGTGGGCGGGGCAACCGCCAGAACGGCCAGGACGCGAACCGTCAGAACGGCGGCGACGGCAACGGTCGCCAGAACGGCGGCGACGGCAACCGTCAGCAGGGCCAGGACTCGAACCGCCAGGACGGCGACGGCAACGGCAGCGGCCGTGGTGGCCGCGGCGGCGACGTCGAGCTCGAGACCTCGCGCCGCAACCGCACGCGCGACCGCCGACGCGGCTCGGGCGCCGGCCGCGGCGACGACCTCGAGCCCGAGATCCTCGAGGACGACGTCCTGCTGCCCGTCGCGGGCATCCTCGACGTGCTCGAGAACTACGCGTTCGTGCGCACCTCCGGCTACCTGCCCGGCCCGACCGACGTCTACGTCTCGCTCGGTCAGGTCCGCAAGCACGGCCTGCGCAAGGGCGACGCCGTCGTCGGCGCCATCAAGCAGCCCCGCGAGGGCGAGCAGCAGGCAGGCCAGGGTCGGCAGAAGTTCAACGCGCTCGTGCGCGTCGACTCGGTCAACGGCCAGTCCGCAGAGGAGGCGACGGACCGTCAGGAGTTCGCGAACCTCACGCCGCTGTACGCGCAGGACCGCCTGCGCCTCGAGACGGTGCCCGGCAAGCTCTCGACGCGCGTCATCGACCTCGTCGCGCCCATCGGCAAGGGTCAGCGCGGCCTCATCGTCTCGCCGCCCAAGGCGGGCAAGACGCTCGTGATGCAGGCGATCGCGAACGCGATCGCCGAGAACAACCCCGAGGTCCACCTCATGATCGTCCTCGTCGACGAGCGCCCCGAGGAGGTCACCGACTTCCAGCGCACCGTCAAGGGCGAGGTCATCGCGTCGACGTTCGACCGTCCGGCCGAGGACCACACGACCCTCGCCGAGCTCGCGATCGAGCGCGCGAAGCGTCTCGTCGAGCTCGGCAAGGACGTCGTGGTGCTGCTCGACGGCATCACGCGCCTCGGTCGTGCCTACAACCTGTCCACGCCCGCGTCGGGTCGCATCCTCTCCGGCGGCGTCGACTCGAGCGCGCTGTACCCGCCGAAGCGCTTCTTCGGCGCAGCGCGCAACATCGAGCACGGCGGCTCGCTCACGATCCTCGCGACGGCGCTCGTCGAGACGGGCTCGAAGATGGACGAGGTCATCTTCGAGGAGTTCAAGGGCACCGGCAACATGGAGCTGCGGCTGTCGCGCCACCTCGCCGACAAGCGCATCTTCCCCGCCGTCGACGTCAACGCCTCCGGCACGCGTCGTGAGGAGATGCTGCTGGGCACCGAGGAGACGAAGGTCATGTGGAAGCTGCGTCGCGCGCTCGCGGGCCTCGACCCGCAGCAGGCGACGGAGCTCGTGCTCAAGAACCTCAAGGACACCCAGTCGAACGTCGAGTTCCTCATGAAGGTCTCGAAGTCGACGCCGGGCGGCGAGCAGGTCTGACCCCGTGTTCGAGTCGGTCGCAGCGCTCCTGACGGAGCACGCGGACCTCGAGCACGAGCTCGCGGATCCCGCGCTGCATGCGGATGCGGGGCGCGCGAAGCGCGTCAACCGCCGCTATGCGGAGCTCAGCCAGGTCAAGGCCGCGCACGAGCGGTGGACGGCGGCGAGGGAGGACCTCGCCGCCGCCCGCGAGCTCGCTCGCGAGGACGAGGCGTTCGCCGACGAGGTGCCGACGCTCGAGCAGGCCGCGTACGAGGCTGAGGAGCGCCTGCGGCGACTCCTGATCCCGCGCGACCCCGACGACGGCCGCGACGTCATCATGGAGATCAAGGGCGGCGAGGGCGGCGAGGAGTCGGCGCTCTTCGCGGCCGACCTGCTGCGCATGTACGAGCACTACGCCACGGCGCGCGGCTGGAAGACCGAGATGCTCGAGTCGACCGCGAGCGACATGGGCGGCTTCAAGGACGTGCAGGTCGCGATCAAGGGCTCGTCGAACGATCCTGCGCAAGGCGTGTGGGCGTCGCTGAAGTACGAGGGCGGGGTGCACCGCGTGCAGCGCGTGCCCGCGACCGAGTCGCAGGGCCGCATCCACACGTCGACGACGGGCGTGCTGGTGTTCCCGGAGGTCGATGCGCCCGAGGAGGTGCAGATCGACCCGAACGACCTGAAGATCGACGTCTTCCGATCGTCCGGACCCGGCGGTCAGTCGGTGAACACGACCGACTCGGCCGTGCGCATCACGCACCTGCCGACCGGCATCGTCGTGTCGATGCAGAACGAGAAGTCGCAGCTGCAGAACCGCGAGGCCGGCATGCGCGTGCTGCGCGCGCGCATCCTCGCGAAGCAGCAGGAGGAGATCGACGCCGCCGCCTCCGACGCGCGTCGCTCGCAGATCCGCGGCATGGATCGCTCCGAGCGCATCCGCACGTACAACTTCCCCGAGAACCGCATCGCCGACCACCGCACGGGGTTCAAGGCCTACAACCTCGACACCGTGATGGACGGCGCGCTGCAGGCCGTCATCGACTCGTGCATCACCGCCGACGAGGAGGCGCGGCTCGCGGCCCTCGCCGACGAGTCCTGACCCACCACTACCGCTCGCCGACCTCCGGTGCCATCCTGGTGCCGACGAGGAGGTCGGCATGCCCGAGCACGATGCGGGTCATCTGCGGTCGGCGCCCGACTCCGAGGCGGCCTCGGCGCTCCTGGCCGAGGATCTCGACGACCTCGGCTACGTCATGCGCGCGACGCGCGTGTGGGCGCACGCCCCCGAGCTGCACGCGAGCTGGTCGAGCGCGGTGGCGGAGGCGGCCTCGGCCGCCGGGCTCGGGTTCCGCGACAAGGGCGTGCTGATCGCCGCGACCGCGAGCGAGATGGGCGATGCCTACTGTGCGCTCGCGTGGGGTGCGCGGCTCGCGTCCTCGGCCGGCGACGACGTCGCCGTCGCGGTGCTGGAGGGCGATCGCGCCGCGCTCGACGATCGCGACCGCGCGCTCGCCACGTGGGCGCGTCGCGTCGTGCACGATCCCAACGGCACGACGCCCGACGACGTCGCGGCGCTGCGCACCGCAGGCCTCGACGATCGGCAGATCCTGGCGGCGACGGTGTACGTCGCGCTCCGTCAGGCCTTCTCCACCGTGAACGACGCGCTCGGTGCCGCTCCCGACCTGCGCCTCGCCGCGGAGGCGCCCGCGACAGTGCGCGACGCGGTGCGATGGGGCAGGACGCCCACCTGACGCGCGCTCGCGCCCGCTGCCTGGGCGTCGGCTGAGCGCTGCCAGGATCGCATTCCTTCGCTATCCTGGGTGCAACGCCGACGCAGGCGTGCGGACGAGGGCGCAGTACCCGCACAGCGACAAGACTGACCACTCTGGAGGTCTGTCATGGACTGGGTCATCCTCGTCGTCTCTGGGCTGCTGGAGGCCGTCTGGGCCACCGCGCTGTCACGCACGAAGGGCTTCACGCGCTGGAGGCCGACCGTCGTCTTCGGCCTCGCGCTCGTGGCGAGCATGGTCGGGCTCGCCGTCGCGATGCTCACGATCCCCACGGGCACCGCGTACGCGGTGTGGGTGGGCATCGGCGCCGTCACGACCGCGGCGTGGGCGATGGTCACGAAGGCGGAGCGGGCGACGGTGACGCGCGTCGTGCTGCTCGCGGTGCTCGTCGGCTGCGTCGTCGGCCTCAAGGTGGTGGCGTAGCCATGGCGTGGATCGTGCTCGTCGTCTCCGCCGTGCTCGAGGCGGTCTGGGCCACGGCGCTCGGCGCGTCGGAGGGCTTCACGCGGCCGGTCGAGTCGGTCGTGTTCGTGGTCGGCTGCGTCCTGTCGATGATCGGTCTCGAGCGGGCCGCGCGGTCGATCCCGATCGCGACCGCCTACGCGGTGTGGGTGGGGCTCGGCGCCGCCCTCACGGTCGGGTGGGCGATCGCCACCGGCTCGCAGCCGTTCTCCTGGTGGACGGTGCTGTTCGTCGTCGGCATCGTCGGCAGCGTCATCGGGCTCAAGGTGACGGCGCCGAAGGGTGCTGCCGCGCCGTCGGACGCCGCGGCGTAGCTCGTCGCGGTGGTGCGTGCCCCTCGAGGCTCGCTGCGCTCGCACCTCGGGGAGCGGGGTGCGCTCGCTGCGCTCGCACCTCGGGGAGCGGGATGGAGTGCCCGAACGTTCACCTTCGGCTCGGCGTGCGTTCACCGAGGCCCCATACCGTATGTGCGGACGCGCGACCGCACCCATGGATTTCGCGTCCGGTTGTAGATACTCTCCATCGTGAGAGGTCGTTCGACGAGGAGAGACCATGCAGGCATCGAGCAGGCGCGCACTGCGCGCGACGGCAGGACTGGCACTGGCGGGCGTCGCGCTCGCAGGATGCGCGAGCGGCGGCGAGGGTGAGGGCGGCGACGCGGGCGGACCGCTCATCGTCTACACGAACTCGAACGGCGACGGGCGCGGCGAGTGGCTCACCGAGCAGGCCGCCGAGAACGGCTTCGAGATCGAGATCGTCGGGCTCGGCGGCGCCGACCTCACGAACCGCATCGTCGCCGAGGCGAACAACCCCGTCGGCGACGTCGTCTTCGGCCTCAACACCATGTTCTTCGAGACGCTCAAGGCGGAGGAGGCCATCACGGCCTACGAGCCGTCGTGGTCGGGCGAGGTGCCGGAGGACGCGGGCGACCCCGTCGACGGCGCGTACTGGCCGCTCGTCGACCAGGCGATCGTCACCGTGTACGACGCGAACGCCGTCACCGACGCGCCCGAGGACGTCAGCGACCTGTGGAGCTCCGAGTACGAGGGGCAGTACGAGGTGAACACCGCGCTCGGCGAGGCCACGCCGCAGCTCGTCGTCGCCGGCATCCTCGCGCCCTACGCCGATGACGACGGCGAGGTCTCCGACGAGGGCTGGGAGGCCGTCGACGCCTACTTCGCCAACGGCAGCCCCGCCGTCGAGGGCACCGACCTGTACGCGCGGTTCGAGCAGGACGACGTCTCGTACGGCGTGCTGCCCTCGGGTGGCATCCTGGCGCGCGACGCCGAGTACGGCACCGAGACGGCGATCGTGCCGAACGCCGATGGCGTGCCGTTCGTCACCGAGCAGATCGGCGTCATCGCCGGCACGCAGCGCGAGGAGCAGGCGCAGGAGTTCATCGACTGGTTCGGCAGCGCCGAGGTGCAGGGCGCCTTCGCGCAGGAGTTCAACGCGCTGCCGGTCAACGAGATCGCGCTCGAGCAGGCGAACCCCGAGATCGTCGAGCTCGTCGGCTCCGTCGAGCGCGCCGACATCGACTACGCCCTCGTGCGCGAGCACATCGGCGAGTGGGTCGAGCGCATCGAGCTCGAGTACCTGCCCTGACCGAGTCCGAAGGCGCGCTCGCGCGCTCTCTGACGCCGCCGCAGCAGGCAGGCGTCCGGAAGCGCGCGGAGCGCGCGTCGACGGTCGGCAGCGCCGACCAGGAGGAGCACCGCATGATCCGCTTCGATGGCGTCAGGGTCGCGTTCGGCGACCACGTCGCGCTGCACGGGCTCGACCTCGAGATCGCCGAGGGCGAGTTCTGCACCCTGCTGGGCCCCTCCGGGTGCGGCAAGACGACGGCGCTGCGCGCCCTCGCAGGCTTCGTCGAGCCGACGGCGGGCAGCGTGCACGTCGCCGGCCGCGACGTGACGCGCGTGCCGAGCGAGCAGCGCGGCGTCGGCATGGTGTTCCAGAGCTACGCGCTGTTCCCGAGCATGACCGTGCGCGACAACATCGCGTTCGGGCTCGCGGTGCAGCGCGTGTCGAAGGCCGAGCAGCGCGAGCGCGTCGACCGCGCAGCCGAGCAGGTGGGGCTGAAGCCCGAACAGCTCGGCCGCGGCGTCTCCGAGCTCTCGGGCGGTCAGCAGCAGCGCGTCGCGATCGCCCGCGCGCTCGTGCTCGAGCCGAGCATCCTGCTGCTCGACGAGCCGCTGTCGAACCTCGACGCGAAGCTGCGCGTGCAGCTGCGCGGCGAGCTGCAGCGCCTCCAGCGCGAGGTCGGCATCACGACGGTCTACGTCACGCACGACCAGGAGGAGGCCCTTGCCCTCAGCGACCGCATCGCGGTGCTGTCGGAGGGCAGGCTCGAGCAGCTGGACACGCCGCGCGAGATCTACGAGCAGCCGGCGAGCGCGTTCGTGTGCGACTTCGTCGGCGAGGCGACGCGCCTCACGCCGCAGCAGCGCACCGCGCTCGCACCTGACGCCCTCGCGGGCGACCTCGACGCGTGGGTGCGCCCTGAGCACGTCGCCATCACCGACTCCGGCGGCGTCGAGGGCGTCGTGCGCGAGCACGCCTACCGCGGCGCCGCGACGCTGCTCGAGCTCGAGCTCGCAGGCTCGGTGCTGCGGGTCGAGTCGGCGAGCGCCGCCGCAGCGGGCCTGACGCTCGGCGACACCGTGCGCGTCGTGCTCGACGCCGAGCGCGTGCATCGCTTCCCGGTCGCGGCATGAGCACCGCCGAGCGGGCCGCGGAGCCTCGCACCCCCGTCGACGCGGGCCTCGCGCCCAAGCCGCCGACGCGACGACCGCGCGGTGCGACGGCGCGCATGCTGCGCTCGCCGCTGGGCATCGGCGTCGTCATGGTCACGCTGTGGTTCTCGGTCGCGTTCCTCGTGATGCCGAACGTCACGCTGCTGCAGGCGACGTTCGCACCCGACGGCGAGCTGTCGCTCTCGGCGATCGAGCGCCTCCTCTCGAGCGAGCGTGCCCTGCGCTCGCTCGGCAACAGCGTGCTGCTCGCCGCGACGCTCGCCGTGACCGTCAACGTCGTCGGCATCTTCATCGTCCTCGTCACCGGCTGGTTCAAGATGCGCGCGAGACGCGTGCTGTGGCTCGGCTACGCGACGACGTTCATCTACGGCGGCATCGTGCTCGCCACCGGCTACGCCTTCATCTACGGCAGGTACGGCTTCCTCACGAACGCGATCGCGAACGTGTGGCCCCAGATGGATCGCGACTGGTTCTCGGGCTTCATGGCCGTCGTGCTCGTCATGACGTTCGCGACCACCACGAACCACATGCTCTTCCTGTCGTCGGCGCTCGCGAAGATCGACCACCAGTCGATCGAGGCCGCACGGCTCATGGGGGCGTCGAACTGGACCATCCTGCGTCGCATCGTGCTGCCGACGCTGCGACCGATGATCTTCGCCGTCACCGTGCTCGTGTTCCTCACCGGCCTCGGCGCGCTCACGGCGCCGCTCGTGCTCGGCGGCCAGGACTTCCAGACCGTCGCGCCCATGATCCTGTCGTTCTCGCGCACCACCACCTCGCGCGACGTCGCCGCGCTCCTGGCGATCCTGCTGGGGCTCGCGACGATCGTGCTGCTCGCGATCCTCAACCGCGTCGAGCGCGGCGGCACCTACTTCGCGGTCGCGAAGGTCGCGTCGCCGCTCGAGCCGCAGGCCTTCCGCACCCGCTGGGGCTCGATCGCGATGCACGTCGCCGCCTGGGCGCTGTGGGCCGTGTACGTGTTCCCCGTGCTGTGCGCCGTGCTGTTCTCGTTCGCAGACTCCCGCGCCGTGCAGGGCGGCTCGATCGGGCTCGGCGACCTCACGATCGAGCACTGGGTCACGGTGCTCACGCAGCCGGACGCGCTCTCGCCGTTCGTCGTCTCCGTCGTGTACTCGGCCGTCGCGTCGATCGCCGTCGTGCTCGGCCTCGTGCTCGTCTCCCGAGCCCTCACCACCTGGCGCGGCCGACTCTCGAGCGTCATCGAGTACGTGCTCCACATCCCGTGGATCCTGCCGACGATCCTCATCGCCCTCGGCCTCGTCATCACGTTCGACCGGCCGCAGTGGATCGTCGGCGGCCAGGTGCTGCAGGGCACGTTCCTCATCCTCGGCATCGCATACGTCATCGTGAAGATCCCCTTCACGCTGCGACTGCTGAAGGCGGCGTTCGCCGCGGTGCCCGACGAGCTCGAGGATGCCGCGCGCATCCTCGGCGCCGGGCAGCTCACGACCATCCGCCGCGTCGTGATCCCGATCATCGCGCCCACGATGGCTGCCGTCACGGCCCTCAACTTCACGAGCCTCGTCGACGACTACGATGCCGCCGTGTTCCTCTACCACCCGCTCGCGGAGCCGTTGGGCATCGCGATCCGACGAGCGACCGAGGGGGAGGCGAACGTGCAGGCCATGTCGATCACGTTCGTCTACACCGTCCTGCTCATGATCGTGCAGGGCTTCGTGCTCTGGCTCGTCTACGGGCGAGGGCTGCGCAGGCGTCGTGGCTGAGCGGCAGCTGCAGGTCACGGTCGAGGACGTCGCGCGCGAGGCGGGCGTCTCGCGCTCGACGGCGACGCGGGCGCTGCGCGGGCACGGGCGCATCGCCGAGGCCACGCGGACGCGCGTCGAGGAGGTCGCCGCCGCGCTCGGCTACGTGCCGAACCTCGCCGCCGCCGACCTCGCCGCAGGCGGCACGGGCGTCGTGGGCCTCATGCTGCGCGATGCCGCGAACCCCGTCTTCGGCGCGCTCTTCTCGCGCATCGAGGTCGCTGCCCGCGATGCCGACCTCGAGCTCGTCACCGTCACGATCGGCGCCGACCCCGGCGGCGAGCAGCAGGTGCAGGCGCTGCGTCGACTGCTGGGGATGCGCGTGGCAGGACTCCTCGTCGCCACCGGCGGCGTCGCCTCCCACCGGCTCGAGCCGTTCGCGAGCGAGGTGCCCATCGTGCGCGTCGGCCGCGACGAGCCGAGCGAGCGCATCCACGCCGAGGCGTACGACGAGGGCTGGCACGGCACGGTGCTCGCAGCGCGGGTGCGCGAGCTCGGCCACGAGCGCGTCGTCGTGCTCGGTGCGGGCGCCGCGACGTCGTACGGCGAGCACGAGCGCGCCGAGGCGCTGCTGGCTGGCCTCGGCTCGGCGCGCGTCGACCGCATCGAGACGGGCGCCGAGCCCGACGACGGCGTGGCCGACGCGCTCGCCGCCGTCGACGACGGCGCGACCGCCGTGCTGTGCGCCTCCGACACGCGCCAGCTCGCGGTCATGCGCGGCCTCGCGGGCCGCGTGCGCGACTGCTCGACGACCGGGTGGGACGGCATGCTGCCCGGCGTCGACCTGCTCGGCCTCACGACGGTGCGCGTGCCCGTCGAGACCGCCGCCGACGCGGCGGTCGCCCGACTGTCGGCGCTGCTGGACGGCGACGTCGACCTGCCCATCCATCGGCGGTGGCGCGGCGAGCTGCTGCCCGGCCGAACCCTGCGACCCGTGGAGCACGCATGATCACGACCGAGTTCCCCGCGCCGAGCGTCGTGCTCGCGCACCTCACCGACCTCCACGTCACCGGTGACGGTGCGCCGTTGTACGGCAGCGTCGACTCGGCCGCCGCGCTCGCCTCGGCCATCGAGCGGCTCGAGGCCTCCGGGGTGCAGCCGCACGCCATCGTGCTCTCCGGCGACCTCGCCGACCGCGGAGAGCCGGGTGCCTACGACCGCATCCGCGACCTCGTCGTGCCGGCCGCCGAGCGCATGGGCGCCACGCTCGTCGTCGCCACGGGCAACCACGACGACCGCAGCGCGCTGCGACGGCACCTGCTCGCCGACGACTCCGAGCCCGCAGATCGGCCGATCCGCTCCGTGCACCACGTGCGGGGGCTGCGCATCGTCGTGATCGACTCGAGCGTGCCAGGCAGCCACTGGGGCGCCGTCGACGACGCGCAGCTCGCGTGGCTCGCCGACGAGCTGCGCACGCCCGCTCCGCTCGGCACGATCCTCGTGCTGCACCACCCGCCGGCGCCGACGCTGCTCGACCTCGCGCTCACCGTCGAGCTGCGCGGGCAGGACCGCCTCGCCGCCGCGCTCGTCGGCACCGACGTGCGCGCCATCCTCAGCGGCCACGTGCACCATGCGGTGTCGACGACCTTCGCGGGCATCCCCGTGCACGCCGCGAGCGGCCTCGCCTACACGCAGGACCTCCTCGCGGCCGGCGGCGGCACGCGCGGGCAGGACGGCGAGCAGGCGCTCGCGCTCGTGCACGTGCTGCCCGAGACCGTCGTGCACGCCGTCGCCCCGCTGCGGCGGCACGCGTCGGTGGGGGAGCGCGTCGAGCAGGCGGAGGTCGACAGGCGGCTCGCCGCGCAGGGCATCGTGCGCCGCGAGGCCTGAGCAGGTCGCGCCCGAAGGAGGTCGCACGTCTGCGGCCTCGCGAGGCGCGGCCGGCGGTCAGTCGGCGACGATCCAGCCGAACGCGTCCGCGCCGCTGCGCGCACCCGCCTGCGACCGGGCACGGTCGGGCTCGTCGAGGGTGCCGGTGAGCTCCTCGCCGAGGCGCACGAGCTCGCCGAACGACGCAGGGGTCGCCCATGCGGGGCGCAGGCCGAACGCGAGATCCTCGGTGGCGGTGTTGCCGGAGGCGCCCGGCGCGAACGGGCAGCCGCCGAGGCCCCCCAGCGCGCCGTCGACGACCGTCGCACCCCCGTCGACGGCAGCGAGCGCGTTGGCGACGCCGTTGCCCCACGTGTCGTGGCCGTGGAACACGACGCCGAGCCCCGGCCGCAGCCGTGCGGCCTCGGCGATGCGTCGACGCACCTCGCCGGGATGCGCCTGGCCGAGCGTGTCGGCGATCACGACGTCGACGGCACCGTCGGTGCGCGGATCGTCGACGATCGACAGCACGCGCTCGAGCGCGACCTCTCCCTCGAACGGGCACGTGAACGCCGTCGCGACGCACAGCTGCACCGTGCCGCCCACGGCCTGCGCCGCGGCGATCGCGTCGGGGAACGCCGCGACCGACGCCTCCGCATCGCGCCCGACGTTCGCACGGTTGTGGCTGTCGGATGCCGACAGGCAGTACTGGAATCGCCGCACGCCCGCCGCGGCTGCCCGCTCCACGTGCCTGGGCGTCGCGACCCACACCCATGCTCGGTCGCGCTCGGCCTCGTCGAGCGCCGCGACGACGTCGAGCGTGTCGGCGAGCGTCGGCACGAGGTCGGGCCTCGCCATCGACCCCACCTCGACGTGCTCGACGCCGAGCGCGAGCAGCTCGCGCACCAGGTGCACCTTGCGCTCGGTCGGCAGGGGCCGCCCCACGAGCTGCAGCCCGTCGCGCAGCGTGACGTCTCGGATCTGCACTGCCTGGGTCATCGCATCCGCTCCTCGTAGTCGGCGACGCGATCGTCGCTCCATCCCAGCGCTCGCAGCACCTCGCCCGTGTGGGCTCCGAGGTCCGGGCCCGCGTGCCGGATGGGCAGCGACCGCGCGCCCAGCACGGGCACGACGCCGGGGAAGGCCGTGCCTGGCAGCGACCGCTCGCCGTCGTCGACGTCGAGGTGCTGGATCATGTCGCGTGCCGCGAGCTGCTCGTCGGCGCACAGATCCTCGGCCGTCGCGATGAGGCCGGAGGGCACGCCGGCGGCGTCGAGCACGGAGAGGGCGTCGTCGCTGGCGAGCGCCGCGGCCCACGCGCCGATCGCGTCGTCGAGGGCGTCCCGCGCCGCCCAGCGGCCGTCGTTCGTCTGCAGCGCAGGGTCGGCGGCGAGGTCCTCGCGGCCGATCGCGCGCATGTAGCGCTGGTAGATGCCGTCGCCGTTGCCCGCGACGACGATGCTGCGGCCATCGGCGCACAGGTACGCGTTCGACGGCGCGATGCCCTCCATGCGCCCACCCGTGCGCTCGCGACGCACCCCGTAGGCCGACCACTCGGGCACGAGCGACTCGGTGACCGACAGCATCGCCTCGTTGAGGGCGACGTCGATCGTGCGGCGGTCGATCGCCAGATGCGCCTCGCCGCGGGCGGCGCGCGTCGTCTCGCGCTCGAGCAGCGCCATGACCGCGCCGAACGCGCCGTACAGGCCCGCGATCGTGTCGCCGATCGACACTCCCGTGCGACTCGGCGCCCTGCCGGGCTCGCCGACGAGCTCGCGGAACCCGCCCGCCGCCTCCGCGACGGCCGCGAAGCCGGGCCTGGGAGCGAGCGGCCCCGTCTGCCCGAACGCCGAGATGCGCACGACCACGAGGTCGGGGTTCGCTGCCTCGAGCGCCGCGGCGTCGAGCCCCCACCGCTCGAGCGTGCCCGGTCGGAAGTTCTCGAGCAGCACGTCCGAGCCGCGCACGAGGTCGAGCACGAGATCGCGCCCCTCCTCGGTGCGCAGGTCGGCGACGATCGAGCGCTTCGACCGGTTGATCGTGCGGTGCAGCATCGACGTCGTGCCGGAGCGCAGCCGCCAGCGCCGCAGCTCGTCGCCCGTGCGCGGCCGCTCGACCTTCACGACGTCGGCGCCGAAGTCGGCCAGCAGCCTGCCCGTGGTGGGCGCGGCGATGTAGTTGCCGAGCTCGACGACCCGCACGCCCGCGAGCGGCCCCATCGCGCCATGCATCCCGGTCACGAGACGAAGATCGACAGCACGAGCGTCATGCCGAGCGCGATGACGGAGGCGACCGAGACGCCGAACGTCACCGACTTCAGCGCGCCGCGCACCGACTGGCCGAGGAAGGACTGCAGCAGCCAGAACGTGTTCGACGTCACGTGGATGCAGAACAGCGCACCCGCACCGGCGGCGAGGGCGATGAGCAGCGGGTTGAGGCCGAGCGTCGCGGCGACGGGGCCGAGGATGCCGGCAGCCGTGATGGCCGAGAGGGTCACGGAGCCCACGGCGATGTGCAGCACCGCCGCCATGACCCACACGACGAGCAACGGGGCGACGGTCGTCGCCTGGAAGTACCCCTGCAGGATCGTGCCGAGGTCGCCCTCGGCGATGACGGCGGCGAGCGCGCCGCCGACGCCCGTGAGCACGAAGATCTGGCCACCGTCCTGGAAGCCGCGCACCAGCGCACGCTCGACGCGCGCGGTGCCGATCGTCGACCTTCCGACGAGGCCCGTGGCGATGACGGCGAGCAGCAGCGCGATGACGGGGTCGCCGAGGAACTGCATCGCGGGCACCTCGACCTCGAGCACGGTCAGCACTGCCTGCGCGGCGATGAGCGCGAGGGCGGCGAGCATGGGGCCGAACAGCACGATGAGCGGCATCGTCGACGGATCGCGGGGGCCCTCGTGCCTCGACGAGCCGGAGATGGTCGCGATCGACGTCGTGGAGCGGTCGCCGTGGTCGCCGCCGACGGAGCGCGACGTGCCGACCTCCTGCGCAGCCGCCTGCGCGGCGGACTCGTCGACGTCGCTGATGAGCGCCTGCTCGTCGCGCTCCGGCTTCCAGAGCCCGAGGCGGAACAGCGTGCCGACGACGAGGATCGACAGCACGACGGTGGGCACGACGACGGCGAGGCCGCCCAGCAGCATGATGCCGAGCGGCACGCCGAGGAGGCCGGCGAGGGCGACGGCGGCGAAGCCGGGCACCATCATGACGATGCCGACCTCGAGGCTGATCGCGAACGTCGCGGCCATGATGCCCGTCCCGGCCTTCCCGAGCCTGGGGGCGATGCGGCGTGCGAGCGGGGCGGCGATGACGATCATGGCGTCGACGAAGATCGTCTGCAGGTACGTCGCGAACGACAGCCCGAGGGCGTAGGGCACGCCGCGCCTGCCGAACACGCGCAGCAGCGACTCGACGAGGCGCGTGATGGCGCCCATCTCGTTGAGCATCGCGCCGATGAGGACGCCCCATGCGATGAGCAGGCCGGCCTCCATCATGACGTCGCCGAAGCCGCGCGTCATGGTCGCGACGGTGTCGACGGGACCGAGGCCCGTGAGCAGACCGATCGCGGCGGCGCCGAGGGCGAGCGCGATGACCGGGTTGATGCGGAAGCGGACGATGACGACCACCACCGCCAGGATGACGATGCCGACGACCGTCAGCGTGTACCAGTCGGGCACTTCGGCTCCTCCTCGTCGAGGGATGCGGTGCTCGCCGTCGAGCGTCGCAGGTGGCGATGGGGGACACCGCGCTTGCCACATCGTAGGACGCATCCTGCGACATGGGTAGGTCGACGGCGTGTCGATCGCTACCATCGGCGCATGGCAGAGCAGCCGCTCCTCGTGCTGGGCAAGATCCGCAGCATCCTCGACGCGTTCACGCTCGCCGCCCCCGTGCGCTCCGCCGCGCAGATCCGCCAGGCGACGGGACTGCCGTCGTCGACGGCGCACCGGCTGCTGGCGAACCTCGTCGAGCACGGCTTCCTCGACCGCGAGGGCGACGCGTTCCGCATCGGCGCGCGCATGGCCTACTGGGCCGGCCCCGCCACGCGTGCCCGCGACCTCGTCGACCTGCTCGCACCGCAGCTCGAGGCGCTGCGCGACGCGACGGGCGAGACGGCGTGCTGCTTCCGCGCCGAGCAGGGCGCGCGCGTGTGCATCGGCGTCGCCGAGACCAGGCACGGACTCAAGCGAGCGATGTACGTCGGCCGCATCCAGCCGCTGCACGTCGGCAGCGCGGGCCGTGTGCTGCTCGCGTGGGATGCTGCGCTGCTCGACGCCGTCGTCGCCGAGCCGCTGCCGGCGTTGACGCAGGCCACGATCACCGACGCCGACGCGCTGCGGGCCGTCGCAGCGCAGACCAGGTCGCAGGGCTACGCGATCACGATCGGGGAGCGCGTGGAGGCGGCCTCCGGCGTCTCGGCGCCCGTGTTCGACGCGCACGCGCGCGTCGTCGGCGCCCTCACCGTCATGGGGCCGACGCTGCGGATGCCGTTCGAGGCGTGCGCGTCGATGGTCGATGCGGTCGTCGCGGCCGCGGAGGGCGTCACGGCGTCGCTCGGCGGCCGCGCGCCGGCCTGACGCGCGCCGCTCGCGGCCTAGGCTCGACGACATGCCCACCGTGCTGCTCGTCCGCCACGGCCGCACGACCGCCAACGCCGCTGGCGTGCTCGCCGGCAGGGCCCCGGGGGTGCGCCTCGACGACGTCGGCCTGCGACAGGCGGCCGATGCCGCGGGTCGCATCGCCGACGTGTCGCTCGTGCGCGTCGTCTCCAGCCCCCTCGAGCGCTGCCGCGAGACCGCGGACGCCATCCTCGCGAGGCAGCAGGGTGCGCCGGCGTCGACGCTCGAGCCCGGCATCAGCGAGTGCGACTACGGCGACTGGCAGGGGCGCCCGCTCGCCGACCTCGCGGGCGAGGAGCTGTGGCGGGTCGTGCAGTCCAGCCCGTCTGCGGCGACCTTCCCCGGCGGGGAGTCGATGCTCGCGATGCACGCGCGCGCCGTCGAGGCCGTGCGCCGCATCGACGCGGAGGTGCTCGCCGAGCACGGGCCGGATGCCGTGTGGGCGGCGGTGAGCCACGGCGACATCCTCAAGGCGATCCTCGCCGACGCCCTCGGCATGCACCTCGATCTCTTCCAGCGGCTGCACGTCGACCCCGCGTCGGTGTCGATCGTGCGCTACGGCTCCGGCCGCCCGCAGGTCGTGGGCTGCAACACGCATGCCGGCGACCTCTCCTGGCTGCGTCCGCAGGCAGCGGCGGGCGTCGAGGGTGCGGCTGCCGGCGACGCGGTCGTCGGGGGCGGTGCCGGACCGGCGCCGCGCTCGTAGCATGGAGGGCATGACCCCCCAGGTCCACGGATTCGACTGGCCAGACCGATTCGTCGTCGGCACCGTCGGCGAGCCAGGCGCACGCACGTTCTACCTGCAGGCCCGCAGCGGCGCCGAGATCGTGAGCGTCGCCCTGGAGAAGCAGCAGGCCGCCCAGCTCGCGGTGGGCGTCGACCGCGTGCTCGACGAGCTGCGGGAGCAGGGTGGCAATCCGTTCCACGTCCCAGCGGGCACGCCGATCGAGCTCGTCGACGACGAGCCGCTCGACGGGCCCGTGCTCGAGCGGTTCCGCGTCGGCAGGCTGACGCTCGGCTGGGATCCCTCGACCTCGCAGATCGTGATCGAGGCGCTGCCGCTGGCGGCCGAGTCCGACGACGAGGATGCGCTCCTCGAGGAGCCTGAGATCGACGAGCTCCTCGTGGTCCGCATCCCGGTCGGGTCGGCGAGGGCCTTCGCGCTGCGCACGCGCGAGGTCGTCGCGGCGGGTCGTCCGCTCTGCCCGCTGTGCGAGGAGCCCATCCGGCCGGATCGGCGCCACGTGTGCGGGTTCCCAGACGACCTGCCGTGATCGCCGAGCCCGAGCCGCTCGCCGATCGGCTCGTCCTCACCGGCCGCGTCGTGTCGGCCTCGAACGCCGTGCTCGTGGGCGAGCTCGACGGGCAGCGCGTCGTCTACAAGCCGGTGGCGGGCGAGCGTCCGCTGCACGACTTCCCGGACGGCACCCTCGCATGCCGCGAGGTCGCCGCGTACGCCGTCTCGCGCGCGACGGGCTGGGAGGTCGTGCCCGAGACGCGCCTGGTCGACGGCCCCTACGGCGTCGGCATGCTGCAGCGGTGGGTCGAGGCGGACCCCGACCAGGACGCCGTCGCGCTCGTGCATGCCGATCGCGTGCCGGCGGGGATGCTGCACGTGCTCGATGGCCTCGGCATCGACGACGAGCCGGTCGCGCTCGTCCACGAGGACACCGCCGGGCTGCGACGCATCGCGGTGCTCGACCTGGTGACGAACAACGCCGACCGCAAGGGTGGCCACGTGCTCGCGCGTGCGGACGGGCACCGGCACGGCATCGACCACGGGCTCACGATGCACGTCGACCACAAGCTGCGGACGGTGCTGTGGGGGTGGGCGGGCCAGCGGCTCGCCGACGAGGAGGTCGCGGGCGTCGAGCGCGTGCTCGATGCGCTCGAGGGCGACCTCGGCGCGGTGCTCGGCGAGCTCCTGGCGCCCAGCGAGGTCGACGCGCTCGCGGTGCGCTGCGATGCGCTGCTCGCGCGCGGCGCCTTCCCCGGGCCTGCCGCGGGTCTGCCCGCGGTGCCCTGGCCGCCGTTCTGACGCGAGGCTGCGCGGGGCTACGCGCCGCGTGCGAGCGTCTGCAGCCGGTGGCCTCGCCACTGCCAGACCACCCACAGCGCTGGCCAGAGCGCGGGTGCCGTGGCGCCCCCGACGTCGAGCCGGTCGCGGAAGCGCGTGCGGCCATCCGGCAGCGGCGAGACGGCCATGCGGTGCCGCCACGTGTCGAGCGTCGCGAGCGCACCCGTCACCGGGCGACCGCGATCGTGCACCATCTGCACGGCATCGTGGCGCGGCACGTCGTGCAGCTCGACGACCATGCGCCCGGCAGGCACGCCCGCGCTGCGGGTGTCGAGCTCGATCGGCTCGGCGTCCGGCCACCGCACCGGCCAGGTGCCGGAGGTGGGCGTCGGCACGACGAGCGGCGACATCGCGAAGCGCATCGCGGCGGGGGAGTGCAGCAGCTCCCAGGCGCGGTCGACCTCGCAGTCCAGCACGAGGTCGAGCACGATGCGCATGCCCTCAGCATGCCGTGCGCGCTCGCATCGTGCCGCGGGCTTGACCGGGGCCGTGCACGGGTCTCGTCACGACGCCTGCGGGCTGCGCGCCCGTCGTCGACGCGACGTAGGCTCGGCGCATGCCCCTCGTCACGCTCCTCAGCGGCCCGACCGCGACCGGCAAGACGACCATGGCGAGGGCGCTCGAGTCGGCGGGCGCCGTGCGGCTGTCGATGGACGAGGCGCAGTGGGATGCCGGCTACCGCGGCGTCTTCCCGCCCGTCGAGCTGATGGCGGAGCTCGAGCGCGACCTCAAGGCGCGCATGGCGGCGGCCGTCGCAGAGGGCAGGCCCGTCGTCGTCGACCTGTCGCTCACGACGCGCGCGGTCCGCGATGCGTGGCGCGAGGCGGCGGAGCAGGCGGGCGCGAGCGTCGACCTCGTCGTGCTCGAGGCGCCCGTCGACGTGCTGTGGGCGCGCGTCCAGCAGCGCGACGATCGCGACGACCCCAACGCGTTCACGCTCGACCGGCAGGCGCTCGAGGCGTACGTCGCCTCCGTCGAGCCGCCGCATCCCGACGAGCGCGCACGCGTCGTCGTCACCGGCTGAGCGACGGCGAGCGGCGTCAGATCTGGTACTCGATCGAGCCCGAGCGAGCGACGGACGCGGGCACGCCAACGAGCGTGACGCCGTTCGGGGCGTCACGGACGACGACGGCGTTCGCGCCCACCTTCACGTCGTCGCCGAGGGTGATGGGGCCGAGCACCTTCGCGCCCGCGCCGATCGTCACGCGGTCGCCGAGCGTGGGGTGGCGCCGTCCACCCGCGGCGCTCGTGCCGCCGAGCGTCACCTGGTGGTAGATGAGGCAGTCGTCGCCGACGACCGCGGTCTCGCCGATGACGACGCCCATGCCGTGGTCGATGAGCAGGCGCCTGCCGATCGTCGCTCCCGGGTGGATCTCGACGCCGGTGACGAAGCGCGTCCACTGGCTGCCGGCGCGGGCTGCGAACCGCAGCCCGTGCCGCCAGAGCCAGTGGTGCCACCGGTGGGCCCACACGGCGTGCAGGGTCGAGTAGGTGAGCCCGACCTCGAGGGCGCCGCGAGCGGCCGGATCGCGCTGTCGCGCGTTCCGGACGTCCTCGCGGATCCCCAGCACCGGTCGATCAGGCCAGGTCGGCGTAGAGCGGGTTCGACAGGTAGCGCTCGCCGGTGTCGCAGATGATCGCGACGATCGTCTTGCCCGCGTTCTCGGGTCGGCGGGCGACCTCGAGCGCTGCCCAGACGATCGCGCCAGAGGAGATGCCCGAGAAGATGCCCTCCTTCGCCGACAGCTCGCGCGCGACGCGCACCGCGTCGTCGAGGGCGACGTCGACGACCTCGTCGTAGACCTCGCGGTCGAGGATCGAGGGCACGAAGTTCGCGCCGATGCCCTGGATCTTGTGCGGTCCCGCGGTGCCCTGCGTCAGCAGCGGGGAGTCGATGGGCTCGACGGCGACGACCTGCACGTCGGGCTTCAGCTCCTTGAGGCGGGCGCCTGCGCCCGTCACGGTGCCGCCGGTGCCGATGCCCGCGACGAAGATGTCGACGGCGCCGTCGGTGTCGGCCCAGATCTCCTCCGCCGTCGTCTCGCGGTGCACCTGGGGGTTGGCGGGGTTGTCGAACTGGCGGGCGAGGATCGCGCCCGGCGTCTCCTCGACGATCTGCGCGGCCCGCTCGACGGCGCCGCGCATGCCCTCCGAGCCGGGGGTGAGCACGAGCTCGGCACCGAGCGCCTTCAGCACGGCGCGGCGCTCGACCGACATCGTCTCCGGCATCGAGAGGATGACGCGGTAGCCGCGGGCTGCGCCGACGAGCGCGAGCGCGATGCCCGTGTTGCCGCTCGTGCCCTCGACGATCGTGCCGCCGGGCTGGAGCTCGCCGGAGGCGACGGCGGCGTCGATGATCGCCTTGCCGATGCGGTCCTTGACGCTCGCTCCCGGGTTGAAGAACTCGAGCTTCGCGAGGATCGTCGCGTGGGTGTCGTCGACGCGCTGCAGGCGGACCAGCGGCGTGCCGCCGATCGTCGCGGTCACGTCGTCGTAGATGCGAGCCATAGGTGGACCTTTCACGGGGGAGAAGCAGTCGTGATGATGGTATCCGTTCGACGCCGAGCGAGGGCTCGGATGGCGCCGCGTGCAGGATACGGTGCCGGGATGCCAGATCTTCGCGCGACCGTGCTCGCAGCCCGCGACGCCCTCGCTCGCGTGGAGGTCGTCGGTCCCGATGCGGAGATCCTCGCGGCGCACGTGCTGGGCGCGTCGCTCGGCGAGCTGCGGATGCGCATGGTGCGCGGCGACGCGCTCGACGACGGCGCGGCGCGGGCGCTCGGCGCCCTCGTGGCGCGCAGAGGGGAGCGGGAGCCGCTGCAGCACCTCACGGGCGAGGCGCACTTCCGCCATGCGACCCTCGCGGTCGGCCCGGGCGTCTTCGTGCCGAGGCCCGAGACGGAGGTGCTCGTCGACCGCGCGCTCGAGGCCGTGGATGCGGCGGCGGCAGCCGGGCGAGCACCCGTCGTCGTCGACGCGTGCACGGGCTCGGGCGCGGTCGCGATCGCGATCTCGACGGAGCGGCCGCGCACGCAGGTGCACGCCGTCGAGCTGTCGCAGGACGCGCTGGCGTGGACGCGGCGCAACGTCGCCGCGCTGGCACCGGACGTGCATGTCGTGGCAGGCGACGTCGCCGGGCTCGACGCGCTGCTGCCGGAGGTCGTCGGCATCGTCGACGTGCTCGTCTCGAACCCGCCGTACGTGCCTGATGCCGCGATCCCGCGCGACGCCGAGGTGCGCCTGCACGACCCTGCGCTCGCGCTGTACTCGGGCAGCGACGGCCTCGACGTCGTGCGCGCGCTCGCCGACGTGGGGCTGCGGATGGTGCGCCCGGGCGGCGCGCTCGCGCTCGAGCACGGCGAGGAGCAGGGCTCGGCGGTGCGTGCAGCCCTCGCCTCGGCCGGCTGGCGGGATGCCGCCACCCACCCCGATCTCACGGGCCGCGACCGGGTCACGACCGCGCGCCGGTGACCCGCGCGGCGCCGCGCGCGGCGCCCTGCCAGCGGCGACCGTACGATGGATGCGTGTCCGAGACCTTCGACTGCAGCGTGCCGGCGACCCTCCTCGCAGGCGTGCGAGCCGCGCGGCAGGCGCTGCAGACCGGCGGGCTCGTGATCATGCCGACCGACACGGTGTACGGCATCGCCGCCGACGCGTTCAGCCGGGAGGCCGTGGCGGCGCTGCTCGCGGCGAAGGGTCGCGACCGCACGTCGCCGCCTCCCGTGCTCGTGCCCGACCTCGCGACCCTCACGGCGCTCGCCGAGCACGTCTCTGGCGAGGTCGAGGCGCTCGCGGCGGCGTTCTGGCCCGGCCCGCTCACGATCATCGTGCGCGCTCGCCCGAGCCTGCAGTGGGATCTCGGCGAGACGCGCGGCACCGTCGCGCTGCGCATGCCTGCGAACGACGTCGCGCTGGGCCTGCTCGCCGAGACCGGGCCGCTGGCCGTGTCGAGCGCGAACCTCCATGGCAGGCCGGCGTCGACGACCGCCGCAGGGCCCGCCGAGGCGCTGGCGGAGCACGTCGCCGTCGTGCTCGACGCGGGCGCCGTCGGCGAGGGCTACGAGCCGCACGCCGACGGCGACGCGACGCAGAACGGCTCGACGATCGTCGATGCGACGGGGGAGCGCATCCGCATCGTGCGCCAAGGCGTGCTCGCGCGCGAGCGCATCGCGGAGGTCGTGGGCGAGGCGCTCGCGCCATGATGCTGTTCATCGCCGTCGCGGTGCTCGCGGCGGTCGTCACCTGGCTCACGAGCCTCGGCACGCTGCGCTTCGCGCTCGCCCGCGGCATCCACCCGCCGGTGCGCGAGCGCGACGTGCACGCGAAGCCCACGCCGCGCCTCGGCGGCGTCGCGATGTTCGCAGGCGTGCTCGCGGCCATCACCGCCGGCTCGTTCGTGCCGCAGTTCGCGGCCGCCTACGATGAGCCGCTGAAGATCGTCGCCCTGCTGTGCGCGACCGGATTCATCGTCGTGGTGGGCGTGCTCGACGACCTCCTCGACCTCGACTGGATGGTCAAGCTCGGCGCGCAGCTCGTCGCCGCAGGCGTCGTCGCCTTCTTCGTCGTGCGCATCACGAGCACCCCGAACCCGTTCGGCGGCATCGCCGTGGGCTCGCAGCAGATGTCGATCGCGCTCACGGTCATCACGATCGTGCTCGTGATGAACGCCGTGAACTTCATCGACGGCCTCGACGCCCTCGTCGCAGGCACGACGATCATCGGGTCGGCCGCGTTCTTCGCCTACATCTCCTTCATGACCCGATCCCTGGGGCAGGGCGACACCTACTTCTCGCTCGCGAGCGTCCTCACGGCAATCGTCGTCGGCGCGTGCGTCGGCTTCCTGCCGCTCAACTGGCATCGCGCCAAGATGTTCATGGGCGACGCGGGCGCGCTCATGATCGGCCTGCTCACCGCGACGGCCGCCATCTCGGTCACCGGCCAGATCGACCTCACGGTCGTCGGCGGCCGCTCGCAGCTGCTGCCGGCGTTCATCCCCGTGCTGCTGCCGTTCGCGATCCTCGCGCTGCCGCTGCTCGACTTCGTGCTCGCCGTCGTGCGCAGGCTGCTCAACGGGCAGAGCCCGTTCGCCGCCGACCGCAAGCACCTGCACCACCGGCTGCTCGACATGGGGCACACGCATCTGGGCGCCGTGCTGATCTTCTACTCGTGGACGATCGTGGTCTCCGTCGGCACGCTGCTGTTCCTGTTCCTCGACGAGTGGCTCGCAGCCGGTATCATCGGGATCGGCTTCCTCGTCTGCGCGATCCTGACCGCGCTGCCGGTGAGCAGGCGGGTCTGGCATTCCGCGCGACGCCTCGCGAGGCTTCGCGTCGCGGAGCGTCGGACGCGGCGGGCGGAGCCAGCCATCGACCGGGTCGACGCAGGGGAGTCACGATGACCATCCAGGACGTCATGCGCCGCGTGCTCGCCTACGGCGGGATGCTGGCGCTCGCCGTCGCGATCGTCGGCGGCATCGTCGGCTTCGTCGTCGCGGGCTGGACGGGCGTCGTCAGCGCGCTCGTCGGCACCGCCATCGCGATCGCATTCCTCTCGCTCACCGCGGTGAGCGTCATCGTGGGATTCAAGGTCTCGCGCGGCGAGCTGCTGCACGCGGGCTTCTTCGGCGTGCTGCTGGGCGGCATGCTGCTGAAGTTCGCCGTGTTCTTCGTGCTCATCCTCGTGCTGCGCGACCAGGCGTGGCTCGCAGGCGGCGTCGTCTTCGGCACGATGCTCGCCGCCGTGCTCGGATCCCTCGTCGTCGACGTGCTCGTCATCGGCCGCTCCAGGCAGCCGACGGTCGACGAGCCCGCCGAGGAGGAGACCCAGGGGCGTCCCGCGCGCCGCTGAGCCCATCGCTCTGCTAGGCTGGCAGCGTTCCCCCAGGTTGATCCCTCATGCTCTGCGCCCGCGAGGTCGTGCAGCGGCGAGAGGCCGAAGGGGAGCACTACGACGACGAACTTGGCGCCGTGACGCGCCGTGACCGACGGAGACACCGCTGAGCGCGCTTCCCCTGCTGGCCCTTTCCGCCGCCGCACCGGAGCCTGAGCCGTTCCACCCGCCGAGCCTGACGGAGTTCTTCCCTGAGGTCTTCCTCCTCGCAGACCCGACGGCCGTGGGCCTCTCGGGTGCCGAGGAGCCGATCTTCGGCCTGAACCGCATCATGCTCATCCGCTTCCTGGCGGTCGCGGTGATGATGCTCATCCTCTGGCTCGCCGTGCGGAACATGCGCATCGTGCCCACGAGGTTCCAGGCCGGTGCCGAGTTCCTGCTCGGCTTCGTCCGCAAGAGCGTCATCATCGACACGCTCGGCGAGAAGGACGGCCGCCGGTTCATGCCGGTGCTCATGGCCATGTTCTTCGGCATCCTCGCGATGAACATCACGGGCATCATCCCCGGGCTGAACATCGCGGGCACGTCCGTGATCGGCATGCCGCTCGTGCTCGCGCTCGTCGCGTACGTGCTGTTCATCTACGCGGGCCTCAAGAAGCACCCGGGCGCGTTCCTCAAGAACTCGCTGTTCCCGTCGGGCGTGCCGATCCCGATCTACATCATCGTGACGCCGATCGAGTTCCTCTCGACCTTCGTGCTGCGCCCGGTGACGCTCGCACTGCGACTCCTCATGAACATGGTCGCCGGCCACCTGCTGCTGGTGCTGTGCTTCGCGGCGACGCACTTCTTCTTCTTCTCCCTGCTCGCATACGGCGACTTCCTCGGCCTGCTCGGCATCGGCACGCTGGCCTTCGGCCTCGCGTTCACGCTGTTCGAGATCCTCGTCGCGGTGCTGCAGGCGTACGTCTTCACCTATCTCGCTGCCGTCTACATCCAGCTCGCGCTGGCAGACGAGCACTGATCGTCCGACCTCACCCAGGTCGTACAGCAACCTCCAGAAAGGAACCGCACCAATGAACATCGTCGGCTACCTCGCCCCGATCGCATTCGGCCTCGCGTCCATCGGCTCCGCCATCGGCGTGGGCATCATCGTCGGCAAGACGATCGAGTCGGTCGCCCGCCAGCCCGAGCTGCAGGGCCGCCTGACGGGCCTCATGTTCCTCGGCATCGCCTTCACCGAGGCACTGGCGTTCATCGCCATCGCGACGGGATTCATCCCGTTCGTCGCCCCGGGCGCCTGATCGTCCACCGCCTAGCGGTCCTCGAGAAGTAAAGGAGTCGGGATGCAGCTCGCATTCCCCGTCGTCATGGCGGATGACCATGGTGAGGCCAGCGCGCCGAACCCGCTGATCCCCGCGATCTACGACATCGTCTGGAGCGCGGTCGTCTTCGCGATCGTCCTGGCGTTCTTCTTCTGGCTCGTCCCGAAGCTGAACAGGGCGCTCGATGCGCGTCGCGACGCGATCGAGGGCGCGCTGGAGCGTGCGGAGGCCGCGGAGGCGAAGGCCAAGGCCTCCGTCGAGGAGAATGCAGCGATCCTCGCCGAGGCTCGCGCAGAGGCGTCGCAGATCCGCGAGAAGGCGCGCGCCGAGGGTGCGCAGATCCTCGCGGAGCTCAAGGTCGCCGCGCAGGACGAGGCCGACCGCGTCGGCGCGACCGCGCGTGCGCAGATCGAGGCCGAGCGCCAGGCTGCCGTGCAGTCGCTGCGCCAGGAGGTCGGCGTGCTCGCACTCGACCTCTCCGAGAAGGTCGTCGGCGAGGCCCTCGACGAGCAGCGTGCCGCAGGCATCGTGGACCGCTTCCTCGCGGACCTCGAGGCCGAGGAGGCTGGTCGCCGGTGAGGTCCGCCACCCGTGAGGCGCACGGCGCCCTGACCGACGCCGTCACGGCGTCGGCGGGCGCCGGCGTCTCCGACGCCCGCGAGGTGCTGCAGGCGGCACGCGCCATCGAGCGCAGCCCGCAGCTGCTGGCGGCGCTCGTCGACTCGAACGGCACGACCGACGACCGCGCGACGCTCGTCGCGAGCGTCTTCGGTCAGCTCGGCGCCGAGGCGCAGCGCATCGTCACCATCGCGGCGTCGCAGCGCTGGTCGTCGGGCGAGGACCTCCTCGCAGGCCTCGAGGACGCCGGATTCCGCATCGCAGCCACCGCGTCCGACGCGGACGTCGCGGGCGAGATCCACCAGTTCGGCGAGATCGTCGACGGCGACGCGCAGCTCGAGCTCGCGCTCGGCGGCCTGCTGGGCGCAGCCGACGACAAGGCGGTCCTCGTCGACCGCCTGCTCGCGGGCGCGGCGTCCGACGCGACGCTCGCGATCCTCGACCACCTCGTGCGCAGCCCTCGCGGCCGCCGCATCGGTGCCCTGCTGCAGCAGGCGGCCCAGTCGGTCGCCGACGCGGCAGGCACGAGCATCGCCACGGTCACGACGGCCGTCGCGCTGCCGGAGGCGCAGCTGCGCAGGCTCGAGTCCGGGCTGACGCAGCGATACGGACGACGCCTGCAGGTGCAGCAGGTCGTCGACCCCAAGATCATCGGCGGCCTCCGGGTCGCGGTCGCGGACGACGTCATCGACGGCACGATCCGCTCGAAGTTCACCGACCTCCGGCTTCGGCTGGCCTAGGTCACACGAGGAGAAGCAATGGCAGAGATCACCATCAGCCCCGATGTCATCAAGGGTGCGCTGAGCGACTTCGTGGCCTCGTACGAGGCCAAGGCATCGTCGACGAGCGAGGTCGGTCGCGTCACCGACGCCGCCGACGGCATCGCGCACGTCGAGGGCCTCCCCGGCGTCATGGCCAACGAGCTCGTCCGCTTCGCGGACGGCACGCTGGGCCTCGCGCAGAACCTCGACGAGACCGAGATCGGCGTCGTCGTGCTCGGCGAGTTCGGCGGCATCGTCGAGGGCCTCGAGGTCACCCGCACCGGCGAGGTCCTCTCGGTCCCCGTCGGCGACGGCTACCTCGGTCGCGTCGTCGACCCGCTGGGCGCACCCATCGACGGCCTCGGCGAGATCGCCTCGACCGGCCGTCGCGCGCTCGAGCTGCAGGCTGCAGGCGTCATGGACCGCAAGTCGGTGCACGAGCCCATGCAGACCGGCATCAAGGCCATCGACGCCATGATCCCCGTCGGCCGCGGTCAGCGTCAGCTGATCATCGGCGACCGTCAGACCGGCAAGACCGCGATCGCGATCGACACGATCATCAACCAGAAGGCCAACTGGGAGTCGGGCGACGTCTCGAAGCAGGTTCGCTGCATCTACGTCGCCGTCGGCCAGAAGGGCTCGACGATCGCCTCGGTCAAGGGCGCCCTCGAGGACGCCGGTGCCATGGAGTACACGACGATCGTCGCGGCTCCCGCATCCGACCCCGCCGGCTTCAAGTACCTGGCGCCGTACACGGGCTCGGCCATCGGCCAGCACTGGATGTACGAGGGCAAGCACGTCCTCATCATCTTCGACGACCTGTCGAAGCAGGCGGAGGCCTACCGTGCCGTCTCGCTGCTGCTGCGCCGCCCGCCGGGCCGTGAGGCGTACCCGGGCGACGTGTTCTACCTGCACTCCCGCCTGCTCGAGCGCTGCGCGAAGCTCTCCGACGCGCTCGGCGCCGGCTCGATGACGGGCCTGCCCATCATCGAGACGAAGGCGAACGACGTCTCGGCGTACATCCCCACCAACGTGATCTCGATCACCGACGGCCAGATCTTCCTGCAGTCCGACCTCTTCAACGCCAACCAGCGTCCCGCGGTCGACGTGGGCATCTCGGTGTCGCGCGTCGGTGGCGACGCGCAGGTGAAGTCGATCAAGAAGGTCTCCGGCACGCTGAAGCTCGAGCTCGCGCAGTACCGCTCGCTCGAGGCGTTCGCGATGTTCGCATCCGACCTCGACGCCGCGTCGCGTCGTCAGCTCGCCAGGGGCGCTCGCCTCACCGAGCTGCTGAAGCAGCCGCAGTACTCGCCCTACCCGGTCGAGGAGCAGGTCGTGTCGATCTGGGCTGGCACGAACGGCAAGATGGACACGGTGCCCGTCAGCGAGGTGCTGCGGTTCGAGTCCGAGCTGCTCGACCACCTGCGTCGCAACTCGACGGTGCTCGACACGCTGCGCGAGACGAACGTGCTCGACGACGAGACCCTCTCGACGCTCGAGAGCGAGGTCGACGCGTTCGCGGCCGGCTTCGTCGCCGACGAGTCGGATTCGATCATCTCGGACTCGCCTGAGGAGATGCCGCTCGACGACGTCAACCAGGCGCAGATCGTGAAGGGCAAGCGCTAAGCCATATGGGAGCCCAGCTCAGGGTCTACACGCAGAAGATCAAGTCTGCGCAGACGACCAAGAAGATCACGAAGGCGATGGAGCTCATCGCCGCGTCGCGCATCCAGAAGGCGCTGGCGCGGGTCGAGTCCTCCTCGCCGTACGCACGCGCGATCACGCGTGCCGTGAGCGCGGTCGCGACGTACTCGAACGAGGTCCACGACCTCACCCTCGAGCGCGACGAGATCCGCCGCAGCGCGATCGTGGTCCTCACGAGCGACCGCGGCCTCGCCGGCGCGTTCAACTCGCAGATCCTCCGCGAGGCCGGCGAGCTGCGGGCGCAGCTCGAGTCGCAGGGCAAGGAGGTCGAGCACTACCTGGTCGGCCGCAAGGCGGTGCAGTACTTCCAGTTCCGTCGCCGCGCCGCGGTGCGCGACTGGACGGGCGACACCGACGTGCCCTCGGCCGACCTCGCGAAGGAGATCGCCGACGCCGTCATCGAGTCGTACGTCAAGGGCTCGTCCGAGGGTGGCGTCGACGAGATCCACGTCGTCTACAACCGCTTCGTCAGCATGATGACGCAGGAGCCGCAGACCGTCCGTCTGCTGCCCCTCGAGATCGTCGACGCGGCCGACGACGCGAGCGACACCGACGCCCTCCCGCTCTACGAGTTCGAGCCGGAGCCGGGCCGCGTGCTCGACGCGCTCCTGCCCGTGTACGTCGAGAGCCGCATCTTCAACGCGCTCCTGCAGTCCGCGGCCTCCAAGCAGGCCGCGACGCAGAAGGCCATGAAGTCGGCGTCCGACAACGCGGACACGCTCATCACCGACTACACGCGCCTCCGCAACAACGCGCGTCAGGCCGAGATCACGCAGCAGATCTCCGAGATCGTGGGCGGCGCGGACGCCCTCGGCTCGGCGAAGTAAGCCACGAAAGGCAACTGAGAGCATGACCATCACGGAAGCAGCCACGCAGGCAGCCGTCGGCCGCATCGCCCGCGTCACGGGCCCGGTCGTCGACATCGAGTTCCCCCACGACGCCATCCCCGGCATCTACAGCGCGCTCAAGACCGACGTGTCGTTCGGCGAGGGCACCGAGTCGACGACGATCACGCTCGAGGTCGCGCAGCACCTCGGCGACGACCTCGTGCGCGCCATCGCCCTGAAGCCCACGGACGGCCTCGTCCGCGGCCAGGAGGTGCGCGACACCGGCGAGCCCATCACGGTCCCCGTCGGCGACATCACCAAGGGCAAGGTCTTCAACGTCATCGGCGAGGCGCTGAACCTCCCCGAGGGCGAGACGCTCGAGGTGAGCGAGCGGTGGCCCATCCACCGCAAGGCGCCCGCGTTCGACCAGCTCGAGTCGAAGACGCAGCTGTTCGAGACCGGCATCAAGGTCATCGACCTCCTCACCCCGTACGTGCAGGGCGGCAAGATCGGCCTGTTCGGCGGTGCGGGCGTCGGCAAGACCGTCCTCATCCAGGAGATGATCCAGCGCGTCGCGCAGGACCACGGCGGCGTGTCGGTCTTCGCAGGCGTCGGCGAGCGCACGCGTGAGGGCAACGACCTCATCCACGAGATGGAGGAGGCGGGCGTCTTCGACAAGACCGCCCTCGTCTTCGGCCAGATGGACGAGCCCCCCGGGACGCGTCTGCGCGTCGCGCTGTCGGCGCTGACGATGGCGGAGTACTTCCGCGACGTGCAGAAGCAGGACGTGCTGCTCTTCATCGACAACATCTTCCGCTTCACGCAGGCTGGCTCCGAGGTGTCGACGCTGCTGGGCCGCATGCCCTCCGCCGTGGGCTACCAGCCCAACCTCGCCGACGAGATGGGCCTCCTGCAGGAGCGCATCACCTCGACGCGCGGTCACTCGATCACCTCGCTGCAGGCGATCTACGTGCCGGCCGACGACTACACCGACCCGGCCCCGGCCACGACGTTCGCGCACCTCGACGCGACGACCGAGCTGAGCCGCGCGATCGCGTCGAAGGGCCTCTACCCGGCCGTCGACCCGCTCACGTCGACGAGCCGCATCCTCGACCCGCGCTACATCGGCGACGACCACTACCGCGTGGCGACGACGGTGAAGCAGATCCTGCAGAAGAACAAGGAGCTGCAGGAGATCATCGCGATCCTCGGCGTCGACGAGCTCTCCGAGGAGGACAAGATCGTCGTGTCGCGTGCACGTCGCATCGAGCAGTTCCTCTCGCAGAACACGTACATGGCGAAGAAGTTCACGGGCGTCGAGGGCTCCACGGTGCCGCTCAAGGACACGATCGAGTCGTTCGACGCGATCTCCAAGGGCGAGTTCGACCACGTGTCCGAGCAGGCCTTCTTCAACGTCGGCTCGATCACCGACGTCGAGGAGAAGTGGGCGCAGATCCAGAAGGAGAACGGCTGATGGCACTCGCCGTCAGCATCGTCTCCGCAGAGGCAGAGGTGTGGTCGGGCGAGGCGAGCCAGGTCATCGCCCGCACGGTCGAGGGCGAGATCGGCATCCTCACGGGCCATGAGCCCGTGCTCGCCGTGCTCGGCTCCGGCCAGGTGCGCGTGACGCCGATCGACGGCAGCGTCATCGCCGTCGACGCGGAGGACGGCTTCCTCTCCGTCGACCACGACAGGGTCGAGATCGTCGCTCGGCACGCACAGCTCGCGTGATCGTCATCCTGCCGCCCTCGGAGACGAAGGCGGCGGGCGGTGCGCCGGGGTCCATGCTGGACCTCGGCGCATTGGCGTTCCCGCCCCTGACTCCCACGCGCGAGCGCGTGCTCGACGCGACCATCGCGAAGGCCCTCGCCGCGCCACCGGCCGCGACGCCGGCGAAGCAGCGGTGGATCGACGACGACCGCGCCCTGCGCGCCTCGCCGACGATGCCGGCGATCGAACGCTACGAGGGCGTGCTGTACGACGCCCTCGGCGCTGCGACGCTCGACGCGGGCGCGCGCGCGTGGGTCGACGGGCACGTCGTCGTCGGCTCGGCGCTGTGGGGCTTCGTGCGCGCGAGCGACCGCATCCCCTCGTACCGCTGCTCGGCGTCGGACCTGAAGGGGCCGTTGCGCGGGGCGTGGGCGTCGGCGGGGGAGCAGGTCGCAGGCGGGGTCGTCGTCGACCTGCGCTCGAAGGCGTACGTCGACGTCGCCCCCGTGCCCGGCGCGATCGCCGTCGACGTCGTCGGAGAGGACGGCGCCGCCCTCAACCACTGGAACAAGCACGCGAAGGGCGCGCTCGTGCGCCGCATGGCCGAGTCGGGCCTCGCGGCAAGCGGCGCGGACGGGCTCGCGATGTGGGCCGACGACCACGGCATCCGGCTGCGCGCGACCGCAGACGACCGGCTCGAGCTCGTCGCGACGGCGGCGGGCCTCGGCTGACGACGCCGTGCACGCCCGCCGTGTCCGCTGCCAGCGCGACGGGCACGGCGGATGCGTGGCTAGGCTGGATGGATGCGTCGCACGCTCGGAACCAGTGACATCGTCGTGAGCCAGGTGGGCCTCGGGCTCAACAACCTCGGCAGGCCAGGCACGGCCACCGAGGAGCAGGCAGGCACCGACCGGCTCGTGCACGCCGCGATCGACCACGGCATCACGCTGCTCGACACCGCCGACGTCTACGGCGTGCCGCCGACGACGAGCGAGACGTTGCTCGGCAAGTCGCTGCAGGGCAAGCGCGACCAGGTGGTGCTCGCCACGAAGTGGGGCCACTCGTCGCTGCCCGTGCCCGGCACGGAGGACTGGGGCCCGAAGGGTGGGCGCCGCTACGTTCGCAACGCGGTCGACGCGT
Organism: Agrococcus sp. AC640b; assembly: GCF_979255995.1. Taxonomy (NCBI): domain Bacteria; kingdom Bacillati; phylum Actinomycetota; class Actinomycetes; order Micrococcales; family Microbacteriaceae; genus Agrococcus; species Agrococcus sp. AC640b. Next base: position 63,554 of record NZ_CEEDMM010000003.1, on the reverse strand, counting down.
CGCTCACGCGACTGCAGACCGACTGGATCGACCTGTACCAGCTGCACACGCCGGATCCCGAGACGCCGATCGCCACGACCATCGACGCGCTCGACGAGCTCGTCGAGGCCGGCAAGATCCGCAGCTACGGCCACTCGAACCTCTCGGGCGCGCAGATCCGCGAGGCCGCCGCCGTGCCGACTCCCAACGGCTTCGTGACGGCGCAGGACGAGTACAGCCTGCTCGCACGCGGCGTGGAGGCCGACGTGCTGCCGGCCGCGCGCGAGGCGCGGCTGGGCTTCCTGCCGTACTTCCCGCTGTACAACGGCCTGCTCTCCGGCAAGTACACGCGTACCGAGCAGCCGCACGACGGCCGCCTGACGCGCATCAAGCCGCAGCTGCTCGAGGGCGTCGACTGGACGCAGCTCGAGGAGTACGACCGCATCGCGCGCGACGCGGGACTCACGATGCTCGAGGCGACCTTCGCGTGGCTGCTCGCGCAGGAGCCCGTCGTCTCGGTCATCGCCGGCGCGACGAAGCCCGAGCAGATCGCGCAGAACGTCGCGGCAGGCGAGGCGCGCATGGGCGCCGACGTCGTCGAGGCGATCTCCGACCTCTTCTCGTAGCGCCAGGCGGGGCGCGCGCGTCCCTCCCCGCCGTGGTTCTCCACAGGCGTGCCCCTCGCTCGTCGCGTCGTCGGCGGCGCAGGCCATGGTCTCGCGCATGCAGATCGTCAGAGCCTCCTCGCCCCAGCAGCTCCTCCTCGCCCTCCCGCATCTGGCAGGGCCCGGCATCGCGCGCTCCGTCGTGGTCGTGCCGTTCCACGGCAGCCGCACGGGCATGGCGCTGCGATGCGACATCCCCGAGCTCCCGCGCGCCGCGCTGCGCGCCTGGGCCGACCACGTCGTCGGCTGCCTGCTCGACGTCGAGCCCGACGCGCTGGCCATCGCGGTCGTGACCGATGCGTGCGTCGGCGCGGGGGCGCTGCCGCACCGCGCGATCGTCCGCGCGTTGGCTGCTGCGGCACGCAGGGCCGGCGTGCCGGTGCGCGCCCGGCTGTGCCAGGCCGCCGACGCCTGGGGCGACTACGCGGAGCCCTCGGCCGCGCGCGGCCCGCTCGCCGAGCTCGAGGTCACCGAGGGGCTGCCGTTCCTGCGCCCGACGCCGCCGCCGACCGTGCCAGGCGATGCCCCGGCTGCCAGGCGTCTCGCGGTCGCGGAGGCGCTCGAGACGGTCGCATCATCCGGCGAGCTGCGCGCGGCGCTCGACGACCCCGTCGTCGCCGTCGAGCTCGCGCTGCACGCGGCCGTGCTGACGCCCGAGCGTGCGGCCACGGTGCTCGCGCTCGTCCAGCAGCCCGCGCTGCGCGACGCGGCGACGTGCCAGCTGCTCGACGGGCTCGCTGCTGGCGTCGAGGCCCACGCGCTGCAGCGCGGCGAGCCCTCTGCCGCAGACCCCGGCCGTCTGCTGGGGGAGGGCGAGCCTCCCGACCGCGACCGCGTCGAGCGGGGCATCGGGCTGCTCGAGGAGGTCGCGGCGGTGGCGCCCGACGGCATGCGGGCCGCGCCGCTGGTGATGCTCGCGACCCTGCACTGGCTCGTGGGCAGGTCAGGCACGGCTGCAGCGTGCGTCGAGGCGGCGCTGCGCGACGACCCCGAGCACGGCATGGCCCTGCTGGTCGCGACGGTGCTGCACTCGGGCATGCTGCCCGAGTGGGTGGCCGCCGACCGCGCCGCGGTCTCGTGAGCCGTGCGAGCGCCGCGTCAGCGCACGACGGCGTAGCCCTGCTCGCCGCGAGGGTTCGCGGCGGCGCGCACCGTGCCGTCCGGCGCCCGGCTGGCGAGGCTCAGCCTGCCGAGGCTCCAGTCGCCGGCGTCGGTCACGCGGTGGCCCCTGCGGCGCAGCTCGGCGATGACGTCGCCGCCGAGGCGCGACTCGACGTGCAGGCCGCCCGGCTCCCACACGCGCGGATCGAACGACGACACGAGGTGCGTCGTGTGCCACGCCGGCGCGTCGATCGCCGCCTGCGGCTCGAGGCCGAGCACGCCCATGCCCAGCAGCATCGACAGCTGCCACGAATCCTGCTGGTCGCCGCCCGGCGTGCCGAACGCCGCGACGGTGCCGTCGTCGTGCAGCGCCATCGAGGGCGAGAGGGTCGTGCGCGGTCGGATGCCAGGCGCCATCGAGGTCGTGAGGCCCTCCTCGAGCCACAGCATCTGGGCGCGCGTGCCGAGGCAGAACCCGAGGCCGTCGATCGTCGGGCTCGACTGCAGCCAGCCGCCGCTCGGCGTCGCCGAGATCACGAGCCCGTCGGCGTCGACGACGTCGAGGTGGCACGTGTCGCCACGCGTCGGCTCGCCTGCCCCCGCGGCGCGATCGCCGCCGTCGACCTGCACGATGGGCATGCGCGGCGCGCCGTGGAGCGCGCCGGGTCGAAGCTCGAGCGATGCCGTCTCGCCGATGAGCGCGCGACGGTCCGCGAGGTAGCCCCCGTCGAGCAGGCCGGAGAGGTCGGCGCCGTCGCCGAACCATGCGTCGCGGTCGGCGAACGCGAGCTTCGCCGCCTCCGTCGCGACGTGCACGAGGTCGGCGTCGAAGCGCTGGGCACGCGCCGGCAGCAGCGGCTCGAGGATCGCGAGCTGCGCGAGCAGCGCGGGCCCCTGCGTCCACGCGCCGCACTTCAGCACGCGGCGTCCGCGCCAGTCGAGCGCCATCGGCGCCTCCCACGTCGGCGCCCACGCCGCCATGTCGTCGCCGCGCAGCAGACCGGGATGCGCGTCGCCCGTGGCGTCGACGACGGCGGTGCGGCCGTGCGCATCGATCGCCTCGGCGACGAAGCCCTCGCTCCAGGCGGCGATCGCGGCGTCGCACGCGGCCTCGCGGCCGAGTCCGGAGCCCGCATCCACGAGCCTGCGATACGTCGCCGCGAGTTGCGGCATCCGGATGCGCTGCCAGGGCTCCGGCACGCCGTCGCCGAGCCACAGCGCGGCCGACGTCGGCCAGTCTCGACGGAACCGCTCCGCGTTCGCGCCGATCGTCGCCGCGACGCGCGGCAGCACGTGGTGCCCGCGCTCGGCGAGGTCGATCGCGAACGCGAGGACGTCGCCTGGCGTCCACGTGCCGAGATCGCGCAGCAGCGTCATCCACGCTGGCACGGCACCGGGCACGACTGCGGCGAGCAGGCCGGTGCCAGGCACGTGGTCGACGCCGAGCGCACGGTACGCGTCGATCGTCGCGGCGGAAGGCGTGACGCCCTGGCCGCACAGCACGCGAGGCTCGGCGCCGGGCTGCTGCACGATCGCGGGCACGTCGCCGCCCGGCCCGTTGAGGTGCGGCTCGACGACGTGCAGCACGAACCCGGCCGCGACGGCGGCGTCGGCGGCGTTGCCGCCGCGTTCGAGCACGGCCATGCCTGCGCTCGAGGCGAGCCAGTGGGTGGAGGCGACGGCGCCGAACGTGCCGTGGAGCTCGGGTCTGGTGCGCACGGGCTACACCTGCGCCTGCGCGCGCGTGAGCACGTCGCGGAGGATCGCCGTGATCTCGGCGAACTCGGGCTCGCCGATCGTGAGCGGCGGCGCGAGCTGGATGACGGGGTCGCCGCGGTCGTCTGCGCGGCAGTACAGCCCCGCCTCCCACAGCTCCTTCGAGAGGAAGCCCCGCAGCAGGCGCTCGGACTCCGGCCCGTCGAACGACGTCTTCGTGGCCTTGTCCTTCACGAGCTCGATGCCGAAGAAGTAGCCGTCGCCGCGCACGTCGCCGACGATGTCGAGGTCGAGCAACGACTCCAGCGACGATCGGAACGCAGGCGACAGGGTGCGCACGCGCTCCAGCAGCCCCTCGTCGTCGAACACGTCGAGGTTCGCGTTCGCGACCGCCGCCGAGACGGGATGCCCTCCGAAGGTGTAGCCGTGGCTGAACATCGCATCGCCGTGCCGGAACGGCTCGTAGACGCGGTCGTTCACGACCGTGCCGCCCAGCGGCGCGTAGCCGCTCGTGACGGCCTTCGCGAACGTGATCATGTCGGGCTCGTACCCGTATGCGTCGCACGCGAACATGTGCCCGATGCGGCCGAAGGCGCAGATGACCTCGTCGCTCACGAGCAGCACGTCGTGCCGGTCGCAGATCTCGCGCACCCGCTGGAAGTAGCCGGGCGGCGGCGGGAAGCAGCCTCCTGCGTTCTGCACGGGCTCGAGGAACACGGCCGCGACGGTGTCGGCTCCCTCGAACTGGATCATCTCCTCGATGCGGTCGGCGGCCCAGATGCCGAACTCCTCGTCGGTCGTGCCCGTGAAGCCCGACTCCTCAGCCCGATACCGGTTGGTGTTGGGCACGCGGAAGCCGCCTGGCACGAGCGGCTCGAACATCTGCTTGAGCGCCGGGATGCCCGTGATGGCCAGCGCGCCCTGCGGCGTGCCGTGGTAGGCGACGGCGCGCGAGATCACCTTGTGCTTCATGGGCTTGCCCTGCATGCGCCAGAACTGCTTCGCGAGCTTGAACGCCGTCTCGACGGCCTCGCCACCGCCGGAGGAGAAGAACACGTGGTCGAGCGAGCCGGGCGCGTAGGAGGCGATGCGGTCGGCGAGCTCGATGGCGGGCGGGTGCGCGTACGACCACAGCGGGAAGAACGCGAGCTCCTTCGCCTGCCGCGCCGCGGCCTCCGCGATCGACTCGCGGCCGTGGCCGGCGGCGACGACGAAGAGGCCGGCGAGGCCGTCGATGTACGAGCGGCCGGCGTCGTCGAAGATCCGGTGCCCCTCGCCCTTCACGATGATCGGCGTCTGCCCCGCCTCGAGCGCCGACTGGCGCGCGAAGTGCATCCAGAGATGGTCGGCGGCCTTCGTCTGCAGATCGGTGAGCTCGGTCATCGCATCCTCCTAGCGGGTGCCCCAGTCGTAGCGCTGCTCGACGAGGCGCATGTACAGGAACGTCTCGGTCGCCGCGACGCCCTCGATGGTGCGCACGTGGGTGTTCAGCACCTCGATGAGCGCGTCGTCGTCCTCGCAGACCACCTCGCAGATGATGTCGAACGAGCCCGCCGTCAGCACGACGTAGTCGATCTGCGGCAGCGATGCGAGCGTGTCGGCGACCAGCACGGTGTCGCCGTGCACGCGGATGCCGACCATCGCCTGCCTGCGGAAGCCGAGCTGCAGCGGGTCGGTGACCGCGACGATCTGCATGACGCCCGACTCCGTGAGCCGCTGCACGCGCTGGCGCACCGCAGCCTCGCTCAGCCCCACCTCGCGGCCGATCTCGGCGTACGAGCGGCGTCCGTCGCGTTGGAGACGCTCGATGATGGCCTTCGACACGTCGTCGAGCACAGGGCCCCTGCGGTCGCTCATGCCTACGATCCTGGCCGAGGGTCGGCGCGTCTGCAAGGGATTCCGTCGTCGGAGCCTGTCGTGGCAGGTGGAATCCGTCGTGACGACGGCGACGGCGCGGGCGCACGCGGTGGCCGTGCGCATCTGGGAGACTGGTCCGTGTGACGCACATCGGAGCAGCAGTCGGCGAGCACACCGGCCAGGGGCCGGCGAGCCAGGCGTTCCAGGTGCGCTGGGCGGGCACGACCGACGTCGGCCTGCGTCGCCAGCACAACGAGGACAGCCTCGTGACGCTGCCGCCCGTCTTCGCGATCGCCGACGGCATGGGCGGCCACTCCCACGGCGACCTCGCCAGCCGCGTCGTCGTCGAACGGCTCGGCGAGCTCGGTGGACGCGAGCGCATCGAGCCCGCCGACGTCGTCGAGGCGCTGCGCGAGGCGACGGCCGACATCGCCAGGCTCGTCGGCGACGCCGACGCGGGCACCGGCACGACCGTGACGGGCTGCGCGTTCGCCGAGCACGACGGCGAGCCGTACTTCGCGATCTTCAACGTCGGCGACTCGCGCACCTACGCGATGCTCGGCGAGCGGCTCACGCGCATCACCGTCGACCACTCCGTCGTGCAGGAGCTCGTCGATGCGGGCCTGCTCGCGGAGGACGAGGCCGAGTCGCACCCCGAGGCGAACGTCGTCACCCGTGCCGTCGGCTTCAACGCCGACCCGGTGCCCGACTACTTCCTGCTGCCGATCATGCCCAGGCTGCGGCTGCTCGTGTGCTCCGACGGACTCACCAAGGAGCTCCACGACGTCGAGATCGAGCGCATCCTCGGCGAGCACGAGGAGCCGCACGCCGCGTGCGAGGCGCTCGTGGACGCCGCGCTCGACGCAGGCGGCCGCGACAACGTGACGGTCGTCGTCGTCGACGTGCTGCGTGCGCCCGAGGTCGACGACGTCGACCGCACCGTGCCCCGGGCGACGCTCCGCGAGGACTGACGCATGGCCGCCAGGCTGCCGTCGTCACCTCCGGTGCTGCCTGGGTTCACGCACGTCCACATCCTCGGCAAGGGCGGGTTCGCCGACGTCTTCCTGTACGAGCAGAACCTGCCGCGCCGTCCCGTCGCGGTGAAGGTCATGCATGCCGACCTCGTCGACGACAGGGTGCGCAGCGCGTTCCGCTCCGAGGTGAACCTCATGGGCAGGCTGAGCGCGCATCCCTCGATCCTCACCGTCTACTCGGCGAGCGTCTCCGGCGACGGCAGGCCGTACCTCGTGATGGAGCTGTGCTCGACCGAGATCGGCGACCGGTTCCGCCAGCGCCCGCTCGAGCTCGACGAGGCGCTCGAGATCGTCATCCGCATCGGGGGAGCGCTCGAGACGGCCCACCGCGCAGGCACGCTGCATCGCGACGTGAAGCCCGCGAACATCCTGACGACCGCGTTCGGGCATCCCGTGCTGTCGGACTTCGGCATCGCAGCGAACATGCACCTTGGCGATCACGAGACCGCAGGGGTGTCGGTGCCGTGGTCGGCGCCCGAGGTGCTGCGCGACGAGACCGCAGGCACGGTCGCGAGCGAGGTGTGGTCGTTCGGGGCCACGCTGTACTCGCTCGTCGCCGGCCGCAGCCCGGCCGAGATCCGTGGCGGTCGCAACGGCACCGACGAGCTCACCGCGCGCATCCTCGCCCACGACATCCAGCCGTTCGACGTCGACGCGCCCCGCGACCTCGCGACCATCGTGCGCCGTGCGCTCGCGAAGGACCCGGGCGATCGCTACCTGTCGATCCTGCCGATGGTCGAGGACCTGCAGGCCGTGCAGGAGGAGATGGGCGTGCCCGTCACGCCCATCGACCTGCAGGAGGAGCCGTGGTCGCGCGACGTCGAGAGCGCCGACGACGCGCTGCGCGAGGAGGAGCTGCCGCTGCGGGTGCGCGCGGCGCGACGACGCGCACCGGTGCGCGGGGCGCAGCAGATCGACATCTCGTCGTCGACGCGCTCCGTGCCCGCGCCGGCACGCCGCGGCCTCGTGTCGCTGCTCGTGGGCGTCGCGACCGCGGTCGTGCTCGGCGCCGTCGCCGTCGTCGCCGTCGCCGTCACGACGATCCAGGGCGCGATCCCCGTCGTCGAGGAGGTCGTCGCCGAGCCCGTCGACGGCGGCGTGGCCTTCACATGGGACGACCCCGGCCTCGTCGACGCCGACTCGTACCTCGTCACGACGGCCTCCGGCGATGCCGTCATCCAGCGAGCGTCGTCGTTCCGCCTGTCGGGCGGCAGCGGCGACGAGCTGTGCATCACGGTCGCCGTGAACCGCGACGGCCGCTCCGGAGACGGGGCCGAGGCATGCGGGGAGGTCCCGTGAGCCGGGCGACGAGGATCGGTGGCATCGCGCTCGGCGGCGCGCTCGCCGTCGCCGTCGTCGCCGCCGCGACGCTGTGGCAGGGCAACGCGGCGCTCGATCCGCAGCTCGACGCGTCGAGCGTGTGGGTCGCGAACGGCGAGGCGGACCTCGTGGGGGCGGTGAACACGCAGACCGACCAGCTCGAGTCGATCGTGTCGCCAGGCGGCGCTGCGAGCGAGGTCGTGCAGGGCGAGGCGGGCGTGCTCGTGGTCGATCGTGCCGCGAGCGTCGTGCGCACCCTCGACCGAGCGACGCTGGATCGCGGACCCGCCGTGCTCGTGCCGGCGGGCTCCGACGTGCAGCTCGCGGGCTCCGCGGTGTCGATCGTCTCCCCGTCGAGCGGCGACGTCTGGGTCACCGACGTGCGCGCACTGCAGGCGGGCGAGGAGCTCGGCGAGCCGATCGTGCAGCTGGGGCGCGGGGCCGTCGCGGCGCTCACGGCGTCGACGCTGTTCGCAGCCTCGCCGGGACTCGGCCGCGTGCTCGAGATCGACGTGGGCACCGGCGAGACGCTCACGACGACCGACGCGCCGATGTCGCCGGACGAGCCGTCGCTGCAGATCACCGCCGTCGGCTCGCGGTGGGTGCTGCTCGACACGACGTCGAACGTGCTCTCGAGCGGTGGCTGGCAGTCGCGGCTCACGGCCGAGCAGGCGGCGCTGCAGCTGCCGGGCCCGGCGACGGGGCGCGTGCTCGTCGCGACCGAGCAGGGCATCGAGGCGCACGAGCTCGGCGTGCAGACGGTCGAGGTCGAGGTCTCCGGCGTCGATGGCGCGCCGTCGCGTCCGCTCGTGCAGGACGGCTGCGTCTACGGGGCGTGGTCGTCCGGCGACGCGTGGCGGCACTGCGGCGACGACGAGTCGCCGCTGGAGCTCGCGGGCGTCGCGGCGGAGGCGACGCTCGAGCTCGCGGCGGCCGGCGACGCCGTCGTGCTCGCCGACGCCGCGAGCGGGGATGCGTGGACCATCGCACGCGACGGCGCCCTCGTCGACGACTGGGCGCTGCCGTCGCCTCCCGAGGTCGCGCCAGGCGGGGAGGAGCCGGAGGACCCCGGCGCCGGTGCCGACGACCCCGAGGCGCTGCCACCCGTCGCCAACGACGACGAGCTCGGTGCGCGCCCCGGGCAGACGACGCTGCTTCCCGTGCTCGAGAACGACACCGACCCCAACGGGGACGTGCTGACGGTCGTCGCGGTCGACGGCGATCCAGCGGCGTCGATCGCGCCCGACGGACGCAGCATCCGCCTCGCGCTGCCAGCAGACGCGACGGGCACCATCACGGTGCAGTACCGCGTGTCGGATGGCGCTGGCGGCGAGGACTCCGCGACGGCGACCGTCGAGGTTCGTGCGCCGGAGGTGGACGACGCGCCCGCCGCCGCTCGCGCCGCGACGACCGAGATCGCCCCTGGCGAGACCGTCGTGGTGAACGCGTTCGAGCACTGGATCGACCCCGACGGCGACCCGCTCGTGCTCGTCGACGCGTCGAGCGACGTCGGCGACGTCGTGCGCTTCCGCCCGGACGGGCGCATCGAGATCGCCGACGGTGGTGCCGGCACGGTGCGCGACCTCGCGATCGCGGTGTCCGACGGTCGCTCGGTCGTGCGCGGCACGATCTCGCTCGTGCCCGTCGAGCAGCCACCGCTCGTCGCCGGCACCGTCACGGCGACGACGCATGTCGGGCAGACCGTCGTGCTCGAGCCGCTGCTGTCGGCGCGCGGCGGCGACGGGCTCGCGCTGCACAACGTCAACGGGCCCGCAGGCGCCGTCGTGGCAGGCTACGTCGACGACACGATCTCGGTCACGCCGGACGCCGAGGGCGTCGTGACGTTCACGTACGTCGTCAGCGACGGAGCCGCCACGGCGACGGGCCAGGTGCGCGTGCACGCGCTGCCGGCCGTCGACGCCTCGACGCCGCCGGAGCCCGCGCCGCACGCGGTCGGCGTGCTCGCAGGCAGCGCGATCGAGGTCGCCGTCGCCGACCTCGACGTCGACCCGGCGGGCGGCGTCCTCGTCGTCACGGGCGCGCGCAGCGACTCGGATGCCGTGCGCGTCGACGTCGTCGACCAGGAACGGGTGCGCATCGAGCTCGCGGGCCCCCTGCCCGAGCAGGCCACGGTGCGGTACGGCATCGCCAACGGCGTCTCGTCGGCGGAGGGCACGATCGTCGTGATGGAGCGCGACGAGGCGATGCAGGCGCCCATCGCGCGCGACGACGCCGTGCGGGTGCAGCCGGGCGGCGCGATCGACGTGCCCGTGCTCGCGAACGACGAGCATCCGGATGGTGCGAGCATCGAGCTCGTCGAGGAGCTCGTCGAGCCGGCAGCCGCAGGCTTCGCGTTCGTCGATGGCGACCGGCTGCGCTTCGTCGCACCCAGCGAGCCCGGCGAGGTCTCGGTGACGTACGAGGTGCGCGGCCCCGATGGGCAGAGCGCGTTCGCGACCGTGAGCATCGTCGTCGCCGACTCCGACGTCGCCACGAACGTCGCGCCGATGCCGCCGACCGTCGATGCGCGCGTCGTCGCAGGCGAGAGCGTCGACATCCCCATCGACCTCACCACCGCCGACCCGAACGGCGACGGCGTCTCGCTCGTGGGCCTGTCGACGCCCGCGAGCCTCGGCAGCATCGCGATCGTCGACGGCGGCAGCCTTCGGTACGAGGCCGGCGGCTACTCCGCGGGCACCGAGACGCTCACGTACGTCGTCGCCGACGATCTGGGCGCGCAGGCGACCGGCATCGTGCGGATCGGCGTCGCCGCCCCCGACGCCGCCGTCGCTCCGCCCATCGCGGAGCCCGACGTCGTCGAGCTGCGGCCGGACACGGCGCAGACGGTCGACGTGCTCGCGAACGACCTCGATCCCGCGGGCCTCGCGCTCGACGTCGTCGACGCCGTGCCGCAGGGCTCCGTCCGCGCGCAGGTGCAGGACGGCGAGGTGCTCGTGACCGCCGGCCCCGACGAGGGGGAGTTCGGCGTCGTCGTGACGATCGAGTCGTCGAGGGGCGCGCAGGCCGTCGGCTGGCTGCGCGTCGTGGTCGACGAGGACGCCGAGCCGCCGCCGCCGCGCGTGCAGGACGTGCGCGTGCCCGTGACGTCGATCCTCGAGCGTGCAGAGGTCGTCGTCGATCCCATGTCGGCGGCGACCGTCGCGGACGGCGCCGTCGACGAGCTCGAGGTGACGCTTCCGCTCGACGTCGACGACGTGACGCTCGCCGCCGACGGCAGGCTCCGCATCGACGTGCATCCCGAGACGCGCATCGTGCCCTACACCGTGACGCGCGACGACACGGGCGAGTCGGCGTCGGCGCTCGTCGTCGTGCCAGGCACCGAGGATGCCCTGCCGCAGCTGCGCCCCGATGCGCCACCCATCGTCGTCGCCTCCGGCGAGACGATCGAGATCGACGTCGCCGACTACGTCGTCGCCGTCGACGGCGACCCCGTCATCCTCACCGACGCATCGAAGGTGCGCGCGGAGCACTCCGACGGCAGCCAGCCCGTCGTCGACTCGGGCACGCTGCGCTTCACCTCGGCTCCCGGGTACTTCGGCTTCGCGAGCATCGCCTTCGAGGTGACCGACGGCGACGCGCCTGGCGACCCCGACGGCCGCGTCGCATCGATCGTGCTGCCGATCACGGTCGAGGCCGTCGAGGGGCTGCCGGGCCGTGTGCTGGGCACGACGGTGCAGCTCGAGCCCGGCGCCGCCCGCGTCCTCGACCTCGCGCGCATCACGACGGCGCCGGACCCGGACGACGTCGTCGACTTCGCATGGTCGCTCGGCGACGTGCCGGCGGGCTTCGCCGCCTCCATCACGGGTTCGATGCTCACCGTCGAGCTCGCTCCCGGCGTCGACCCGGGGAGCGTCGGCGCGCTCGAGGTGGGCGTCACCGGCCCCAGCGGCGACGGCGTGCCGGGCGAGCTGCGCCTCGTGGCGATCTCGTCGACGAGACCGCTCGCGCAGCCGCAGCCGGATCGGCTCGAGGTCGTGCGCGGGCAGTCGGGCAGCGTCGACCTGCTCGCGAACGACGAGGCGACCAACCCCTTCCCCAGCGATCCGCTGCAGCTGGCGGCCGTCGACCAGACGACGGTGCCGCTCGGCGTGACGCTCGAGCGCGCGGCAGGCTCGAGCGCCGTGACCGTCACCGCGAGCGACCTCGCGCAGGTCGGCACCACGACGGTGCGGTATCAGGTGCTCGACGCGACGGGCGACCCGCGTCGCGCCGTGTGGAGCACGCTCACGATCGTCGTGCGCGACGTGCCCGATCGACCCGCGCCACCGGTGCAGGCGACCGACGTGCACGTCGACGGAGGTCTCGTCGTGCGCATCACGCCGCCAGCAGACGGCAACAGCCCGATCCTCGGCTACCGGCTCGTCGGCCCCGGCGGCTACGCGCACGAGTGCGGGCCGTCGACGACCTGCACGCTCACCGACCTTCCCGTGGGCGTCGACGTGCGCCTGCAGGTCGTCGCTCGCAACGCGGTCGGAGCCAGCGAGGCGTCGCCGCCGTCGGAGCCGATGCACGCCGACCGCCTGCCCGCACCCGTCACGGGCGTCGAGACGTCGGCGACGTCGACGGCGGGCACGACGATCGTGCGCTGGCAGCCCGCGACGGTGCCTGCGGGGGCGACGGGCGTCACCGGCTACCTCGTGCGCGTGCAGGGTCCGGGCGTCGACGTCGTGCAGCGCCTCGAGGCGGGCGCGCGCGAGTCGAGCGTCGCGGGCCTGCAGCCCGGGCAGGCGTACCGCGTCGAGGTCGCGGCGACGAACGACGCCGGCGTCGGCGACGCCGCGTGGCGATGGTCGACGCCGCTCGACTTCACGGCCGTGGGAGAGCCGGGCACGACGACCGTCCTGCTCACGGACTACGACGAGGGCGCGGGGACCGCGTCGGTCACGTGGGTGGCGCCGTCGACAGGCGGCGCCGAGCTGCGCTATCGCATCACGACCGTGCCAGCAGGGCAGACGCCGCCGAGCTGCTCGCCGGGAGGCGGTGGACGGCCAGAGACGTCCGGGACGGCGCGCGTGCAGTCCGGGCAGCGTCTGCAGGTCGTCGTCATCGCCGACAACGGCTGGTTCTGCTCGTCGTCGACGAGCGGCGTCGTGTACGGCGTGCCAGATGCGCCGTCGTCGCAGAGCGTCGCGGTCGAGACGAGCCAGGCAGGGGGACGCGCGGCGCTCGACGTCGCGTTCACGCGCGTCGACGTCGCGTCGGGCCTGCGGATGCAGACGCGCATCGTGAGCGGCGGCGCGTCGAGCGCGTGGGTCGACGTCGCCGTGCCGCCGGCAGGCGGTCGCACGTTCGTCACGCCGCAGCCGCTCCCCGTCGCGTACGGGCAGCAGGTGCGGGTCGAGATCCGCCAGTGCGCCTCGAACGGCGGCGAGCTCACGTGCAGCGGCGTCACGAGCGTCGGCGAGCAGACACCCATCGCCCTCGCCGCGACGGCGACCCAGTGCAGGTACGGCGCCGAGCCCGGCAGGCAGCTCGCCATCGACCTGCCCGCGAACGGCGGGGCGTGGCAGGGATCGGCGACGGTGCAGTTCCGCCAGAGCCCGAGCCAGCCCTGGTCGCAGCAGCCTTCGGTCCCGTACGTCGCGGGTGAGACGACCGTGCCGTTCGGCACCACCGAGGTGCGTGTCACGGGCCGGGTAGCCTCAGTAGTGCCCTCGGATCCGCCGTACGTGCACCAGACCCCGACGACAGCCCCCTGTGGAATCTAGGAGCGACATGACCGACGACGGCGTGAGCGCCATCCGCGAGCTCGGCGACCGCATGGCCGAGGCGATCGAGCCCGTGCTCGTCGGCAAGGCGCACGTCGTGCGCCTCGCGCTCGCCGCGATGCTCTCCGGCGGGCACCTGCTCGTCGAGGACAACCCGGGCACGGGCAAGACGTCGCTCGCGCGCGCCCTGGCGGCGTGCATCGACGGCTCGGCCTCGCGCATCCAGTTCACGCCCGACCTGCTCCCCGGCGACATCACGGGCGTGAGCATTTGGAACCAGTCGTCCGGCACGTTCGCCTTCCACGAGGGCCCCGTGTTCGCGAACATCGTGCTCGCAGACGAGATCAACCGTGCGAGCCCGAAGACGCAGTCGGCGATGCTCGAGGTCATGCAGGAGGGCCGCGTCACGGTCGACGGCCGCCCCAACGCCGTGCCGACGCCCTTCATGGTCGTCGCGACGCAGAACCCCATCGAGCAGTCGGGCACGTATCGCCTGCCGGAGGCGCAGCTCGACCGCTTCGCGCTGCGCACCTCGATCGGCTACCCCGACCACGCCTCGACGCTGCGGATCCTCGAGGGCTCCGCGGAGCCCGTCGATCCCGGCACGCTCGCACCCGTCATCGACACCGTGCGGCTGCGCGAGCTCATCGGCGTCGCCGCCCGGGTGCACGTCGACGCCGCCGTCGCCGACTACGTCGCCCGCATCGTCGATGCGACGCGGCAGTCGGGCGAGGTGCGGCTCGGCGTGAGCGTGCGCGGGGCGCTCTCGCTCGTGCGCACCGCACGCGCGTACGCCGCGCTCGACGGCCGCGACTACGTCACGCCCGACGACGTGAAGGCCCTCGTCATCCCCGTGCTCGGCCACCGCATCGTGCTCGAGCCCGAGGCCGAGCTCGACGGCATCACGCAGGAGACGATCCTGCAGCAGCTCATGCTCTCCACGCCGCCGCCGCGAGGACGCGACGGATCGTGATCGAGCGGCTGCGGCGCACGACGCGCGTCGTCACCGGATGGGGGTGGACGCTCGTGGGCGTCGCCATCGTCGGTGGCCCCGTCGGCGCCGCGCTCGGCTGGGTCGAGCTCGTGGTCGCCGCGTCGGCGGCGCTGCTGCTCGTGCTCGCGGCGCTGCCGTGGGTGGTGGGGCAGCGCGACGTCGACGTCCGCCTCACGCTCTCGGCCGAGCGGGTGCCCGTCGGCCAGAGCGCGCACGCGACCCTCGCGGTGCGCAGGCCGGGCCGCATCTTCGCCCCGCGCGCGATCGACGTGCTCGTCGGCGACGTCACGTACCGCATCGACCTGCCGCGCCTGGACTCGGGCGACGCGACGAGCCAGCAGATCGTGCTCGACACCCGACGGCGCGGGCGGATCGTCGTCGGCCCTGCGACGGTGCTGCGCACCGATCCGTTCGGCATCCTCGAGCGCACGCACGTGCTGACGCTCGCCGACGAGCTCGTCGTGCACCCGCGCGTGGCCCGCGTGCCCGCGGTCGCAGCCGGCCTCGTGCGCGACCTCGAGGGGGAGTCGTCCGCCGAGCTCACGGCCGACGACGTCGCCTTCCACAGCCTCCGCGAGTATCAGCCAGGCGACGAGCCCCGCCACGTGCATTGGCGGTCGACGGCTCGCACCGGTCAGCTGCTCGTGCGGCAGTTCGAGCCCTCGAAGCGCAGCGACACGCTCGTGTGCGTCTCGACGAACGCCGACGACTACGGCGCCGACGACTTCGAGCTCGCGCTCGAGATCGTCGCGACGATCGCGACGGGTGCGATCGCGGAGCGCCGCCGCGTGCGCATCGTCGAGAGTCCCGCGACGGGCCGTCTCGATCCCGCGCCGATCGACGCCCGCACGCGCGACCGCGTGCTCGACGGCCTCACCGACCTCGCCCCCGATCGCAGGCTCGGCATCGTCGACGTCGTGCGGTCGGTGGCGCTGTCGCCGCAGGCGTCGGTCGCCTGGATCGTCGTCGGCAGCGCCGCGCCGCCTCGGAGGCTGCGTGAGGCCGCAGGACTGCTGCCACCCGACGTCGCGCCCATCGTGCTGCGCGCCGACGCCCTCGCGCCGCCGTCGGTCGGCAGGCTCGCGCGCGTGCCCGTGCTCACCGTCGGACTGCTCGAGGACCTCGCGCGAGGGCTGCGCTCGGAGGCGCTCGCATGACCCAGTGGCGCCTCGCGGCGCTCACGACGAGCGTGCTCGCCATCCTCGCCGCCTGCCTGCCGATGGGCGAGCTGTTCGGCTCGGCGCGCATCGTGCCCGTCGTCGCGACGGCGCTGCTCGTGGGCACGGGCATCGCGATGCTCGGATGGTGGCGGCGGTGGCCGGCGCTGTGGCTCATCCTCGTCGGGATCGGCGCGTTCCTCGTGATCGCGCCCCCGCTCGCGGCGCCGGAGTCGCTCGCAGGCATCCTGCCGACGCCGGACTCGTACGGCATCGTCGTGCCTGCCGTGTGGCAGTCGTGGCGCGACATCCTCACGATCGCGACGCCGGTCGGCGCCGGCGGCGGCGTGCTCGTCGCGCCGCTGAGCCTCGTGCTCGTCGGCAGCGCGCTCTCGGGATCCATCGTGCTGCGGATGCACCGCGCCGAGCTCGCGGGACTCGTGCCCGTCGGCATCGCGGCATGGACGATCCTCTTCGGCCCTCAGAAGCCGTGGTCGCCCGTGCTGCACGCGGTGCTCGTCATGGCGCTCGTCGTCGTGCTCGTGTCGATCGTGCGGCAGGCGCGTCGCAGACGTGCGGCGCCTCGCACGCTGTCGACGCTCTGGCGGCGCTCGATCGCGGCGCTCACGGTGGCGGCGGCCGCGCTCGCATGCGGCATCGTCGGCGGCGCGGCCACGTTGGGCGACCGCGTCGTGCTGCGATCGGACCCCGTCGCGCTCGACACGAGCGACCTCGACAGCCCGCTGTCGGCGTTCCGTGCCTCCCACGTGCCGGAGCGCCGCGAGGAGCCCGTGCTCGTCGCGACGGGCATGGCGCCGGGCGACCGGCTCGTGCTCGCATCGCTCGACGCCTACGACGGCGTCGTCGCAGGCGTCGCCGATGGTGCGTTCACGCGACTGCCCGCCGTGCCACCCACGGGGTCGGACGTGCTGGGCGTCACCATCCAGGACCTCGACGGCGAGTGGATCCCGCGTGTGGGGACGCCGGATGCCGTCGGATTCGTGGGACCGCGCGCGTCGGCGCTGCAGACGACGCTGCACGCCGACGCGGACACGGGCGACCTGCTGACGACGGCGGGCCTCGAGCCCGGGGACGCCTACGAGGTCTCGTTCACCCGCGACGAGCCCGTCGACGACCTCGCCGCGCTGAGCCCAGCCGGCACGCCCGGCCTCGGCGTCGTGCCGCCCTCCGACGCCATCGCGTGGCTGTCGGGGTGGACGGAGGACGCGACGACCCCCGGCGAGCGTCTCGCCGCGCTCGTCGAGGGGCTCTCGGCCGACGGGTACGTGAGCCACGGATCCGAGGGCGAGGCCGCGAGCCGAGCCGGGCACTCGCTGGCGCGCATCGCCGAGCTGTTCGACGGCATCATGGTCGGCGACGGCGAGCAGTACGCGATGACGGCGGCGCTGCTCGCCGAGCAGCTGGGATTCCCCGCCAGGGTCGTCGTCGGCTACGCGCCGACCGTCGTCGACGGGGCGCCCACGACGGTCGTCGCCGGCGACCTCGACGCGTGGATCGAGGTGTCGACGCAGGAGCACGGCTGGGTCGGGGTCGCGGTGACGCCCGACGAGCGGCCGGTGCCCGAGGAGGAGTCGACGGCGCCTCGACCGTCGACGCAGCCGCAGCCGCCCGCGGGACCCGTGCTGCCGGAGGGCGGGCAGCAGAGCGACGAGCAGCCGGCCGCGCCCGTGCAGCCGCCTGGGCAGACGAGCGGTGACTCGCTGTGGCGCACGGTGCTCGGCGTCGTCGGCATCGCGCTCGTCGGCATGCTCGTCGTCGCGTCGCCCGTGCTCGTGCTGCTGGGCGCGAAGCTGCTGCGTCGCAGGCGTCGCAGGCTCGCGCCATCCACTGCCGAGCGCGTCGACGGCGCCTGGCGCGAGTTCGTCGACGCCGCGGTCGACCGCGGCCGCGACGCGCAGGCAGGGGCGACGCGGCTCGAGTACGCACGGGGCGTCCGGGAGTCGGCGTTCGCACGTGCCGTCGACGGTGCGATGTTCGGACGTGCGGATCCCGACGACGACGTCGTCGCGCGCGCGTGGCTGGAGGGCGACGAGCTCGTGGACGGGCTCGATGCGGGCCGCTCGTGGCTGGACCGCATGCGCGCGCGACTCACGCCGCGGTCGTTGCTGCGCCGCTGAGGCTCCACAGGCGCTCGCCGTCCACAGCCGCGATCGTCGGAGCGTGCCGCGAGGCTGCGGCGGGGGAGCCTGGCCGCGTGCACGAACGCCTCCAGCTGCCCGCCCCGCCCGTCGACCCGATCCCGCAGGCGTTCCCCGTGCTCGCCAGCATCGCGCCCGTGGTCGGCGCCGGTGCGCTGTGGCTCGTGACGCAGCAGCCGACGATGCTGCTGTTCGCGGCCCTCGGTCCGGTCATCGCGGTCGCGAGCCTCGGCGACGGCCGCATGCAGCGACGCAGGGCGCTGCGTCGCGAGACGGCGCGGTTCGCACGCGAGTGCGATGCGCTCGACGATCGCATCCGCGTCGCGCACGAGGTCGAGGCGAGCGCGCTCGCCGACGCCCACCCCGATGCGCGCGCATGCGCGAACGCCCCCGTGAACCATCCGCATCGGTGGCGGCACGAGAGCGGCGATCCCGTGCCGGTCGTGCTCGGCGTGGGTGCCGTGCCCTCGAGCATCGTCATCGAGGGCTACGCGCAGCAGCAGGCCGACGACGTGCACCGGCGTGCGGAGGCGCTGCGGGCGCACGCAGCCGTCGTCGACGCGCCGCTCGTGGTCGACGCGTGCCTCGGCGTGGGGTTCGTCGCGCCGGCGGGGGTCGGCGACGCGCTCGTGCGCAGCCTCCTGCTGCAGGTGCTCGCGCGCCTGGCTCCCGTGGCGGCGCGCATCGTCGTCGAGGCCGACGCATCGTGGTCGTGGGTCGATGCCGCGCCGCACCGCGTGGACCGCTCGGTCGTCGACGGGCGCACCCTCGTGCGCGTGCTCGCCGACGACGTCGAGGTCACGCTCGCGGCCGCGCCGTCCGCAGCCGACCTGCCGCGCGACTGCCGTGTCGTCGCGACAGCCGGGCTCGACGCCGTGCACGTGGGCGAGCGCGTCTGCACGCCCGCGGTCGTCTCCGCGCGCGAGGCGCAGACGGCGGCCGCGCGCCTCGCCGACGCGGCCGTGGCTGCAGGGCTCGGCGGCAGTGCCGCGCTGCCGCGACACGTGCGGCTCGCGGACCTCGCGCAGGATGCGCAGGGGGTGCTGCCCGCGACGTTCCTCGTCGGGCCGCATCCGATGCCGATCGACCTCGCGGTCGACGGGCCGCACGCCGTCGTCGGCGGCACGACCGGGTCGGGCAAGAGCGAGCTGCTGCTGGCCTGGATCGCCGCGCTCGCCCGCAGGCACGATCCTGCGGAGCTCGCGGTGCTGCTCGTCGACTTCAAGGGCGGTGCGTCGTTCGAGGCGTTGCGCGGTCTGCGGCACTGCGTCGGCGTCGTCACCGACCTCGACGAGCACGGTGCCGCACGCGCCATCGAGAGCCTGCGCGCCGAGATCCGCCACCGCGAACGCACCCTGCAGGCGCTCGGCGCACGATCGATCGAGGAGACGCACGGACTCGGCAGGCTCGTGATCGTCGTCGACGAGTTCGCGGCGATGCTCCACGAGCTGCCCGACCTGCTGCGGCTGTTCGCCGACGTCGCATCCCGTGGACGCAGCCTCGGCATGCACCTCATCCTGTGCACGCAGCGTCCGGCGGAGGCGGTGCGCGACGGCGTGCTGGCGAACTGCGGCGTGCGCATCTCGCTGCGCGTGCCCGACGACGCCGACAGCGTCGCGGTCACGGGCGTGCCGGACGCGGCGCGGCTGCGACTCGACGAGCGCGGGCGCTGCGTCGTGCGGATCGCGGGCCATGCGACCGTCCACGCGCAGTCCGCGCTCGCCGATCCTGCCCTGCTCGAGCGCGTCGTCGCCGACTCGATCGTGCACGACGCACCGCGGCGCCCGTGGTGCGATCCGCTGCCGGAGCGCATCCCCGCGACGGCGCTGCCGCCGATCGGCGCCGACGACGCGCCGTGGTCGATCGCGCTCGGGCTCGTCGATCGCCCGGCGGCGCAGCGCATCGACCCGCTCAGGTGGCGGCCGGCGCACGAGGGCCCGCTGCTCGTGCTCGGTGCGGCCGCGAGCGGCAAGAGCGCGCTCGCCGACCTCCTCGCGGCTGCAGGGGGCGATCTCGTGCGCGACGAGGAGGCGCTGTGGGATGCGGTGCACGAGCCCATCGCACCCGGCACGCTCGTCGTCGACGACGTCGACGCCCTGCTCGCTCGCCTCGACGACGACCACGCGCACGAGGTCGTCGCGCTGCTCGCACGCCGCATGCGGGAGGGCGCGGGCGCTGGCCACGCCGTCGCGCTCACGGCGCGACGCGCCACGTCGACGATGGCGTCGCTCGCGCCCCTCGCCGACACGCGCGTGCTGCTGCGGCTCGCGTCGCGGCAGGAGCACGTGCTCGCAGGCGGTGCGATGGATCGCTACGACCCGGCGCTGCCGCCGGGTGGCGGCTGGGTGGCAGGGGAGCGCGTGCAGCTCGCCATCGCCGACGCGACGGTCGCGCCCCGGCGCGCGCACCACGCCGCGCTGCCAGCGGGGCCCGTCGCGATCGTCGCCGCGACCCGCGACGACGTGCCGCTCGGGCTCGGAGCCACCTCGAGCCCGTCCGAGCCCGGCGAGGTGACGGTGGGCACCGTGGGGGAATGGGAGGCTGCGTGGGGAGTCCTCGACCGGCTGCGCCACGAACGGCCCGTCGTGCTGCTCGGCGTCGACGACCGGGCCGTGCGTCAGGTGCTGCGCGGAGCCCCGCTGTCGCCAGCGATGCGCGGCGAGCGCAGGTGGATGCTCGATCGCGGCGTCGCACGACGCCTCGCCTAGGCGCGACGCTCAGGCGGTGGGCGGCGACTCGGCGAAGCGCGTCGGGTTCGCGAACGCCATCGGCACGGTGGGCTCCACGCCGAGCGCGACCTGCGCGAGATGCTCGCCGATCGCGGCGGCGTGCTTGAACCCGTGGCCGTTGCATCCGCCGCCGACGCTCAGCCGCTCGCCGATGCGCCCGACGACGAACTGGTGGTCGGGCGTGCGGCCGTACATGCACGGACGCACCGAGACGGGCGTCGGCACGATGCCGGGCAGCGCGTGGGCGGCGAGGCGCGACACGAGTGCGGCGTCGTCGGGCCGTGTGCTGCCTGCGAGCGCGTCGGGATCGACCTCGACGAACGCGGGGTCGTCGGCGGGTCCGAGCTTCACGTGCCCGCCGGGCAGCGCGCCGTGGCCCCACATCCACGCGTCGCCGACCGCGGCGACCACGACGCCCAACGCGTCGAGCGCGTGCTCCGCCTCCGCCCCCGGCACCGGGTCGAACCACGTGACGAGGGTGCGGATGGGCGTGACGCCCAGGTCGGCCACCAGCGCGCCCGTCCACGCACCGGCCGTGACCACGACGTGGTCGAAGCGCTCCGCGCGACCGCCGACGCGGACGACGCCGGCCTCGGCCTCCGCGACGTCGACGCGCACGCCCTCGTGCAGCGTCGCGCCGAGCGCGCGTGCAGCGGCAGCGGCGGCGCGCACCGACGGCTCGGCGGCGAGGACGCCGGCTGCGGGGTCGACGACGCCCACGACGTCGTCGTCGACGCGGAGCATGGGCAGGCGCGTGCGCACCGCCGCGGCATCGAGCACCTCGTGCGGCACGCCCGTCACGGCCGCGACGGCGAGCGAGTCGCGCACGAGCGCGGCGTCAGGATGCCCGATCGACACGCCGCCCGTGACCGTCAGCAGCGTCTCGCCCGAGCGCCGCTCGAGCTCCCGCCACAGCTCGGCGGAGCGGTCGGCGAGCGCGACGAGCCCGGGGTGCTCGACGCACAGCCGTCGGTACAGCCGGGTGCCGCCGTGCGACGAGCCCCGATCGTGGCCGATGGCGCCCGCCTCGAATCCGACGACGTCGGCGCCCGCTGCCGCGAGCCGCCACGCCGTCATCGATCCCCACGCTCCGAGGCCGACGACCGCGACACGCGTCACGACGTCGCCGTCACAGGGCCGAGAACGCCTCGTCGATGACGCCGATCGCGTCGCGCAGCTGGTCGTCGGTGATCGCGAGGCTCGGCAGGAACCGCAGCACGCTGTAGTCCGTGCCCGCGGTGAGCACGAGCACGCCCTGCTCGCCAGCCGCCTTCGAGATCGGCGCGGATGGCACGGGGTCGCCCGTGGCCGGGTCGACGAGCTCGATGGCGAGCATCGCGCCGTGGCCGCGGACCTCGGCGATGACGTCGTGCTTCGCGGCGAGCTCCTCGAGCAGCGGACGCAGCACCGACTCGATGCGCTGCGCCTTGCCGTTGAGGTCCGACGACGTCACCTGCTCGAGCACCGCGACGGCCGCAGCGCACGAGACGGGGTTGCCGCCGAACGTGCCGCCGATGCCGCCCGTGTGCACGGCATCCATGATGTCGGCTCGGCCGGTGACGCCTGCGAGCGGCAGACCGCCCGCGATGCCCTTCGCCGACAGCACGATGTCGGGCACCCATCCGAAGTGCTCGCTCGCGAAGGTGCGGCCGGTGCGGCACACGCCCGACTGCACCTCGTCGGCGATCATGACGACGCCGTTCGCCGTGCACCACTCCTGCAGCGCGGGCAGGTAGCCGTCGGCGGGAACGATGAAGCCGCCCTCGCCCTGGATCGGCTCGACGACGAGGCATGCGAGGTCCTCGACGCCGACGTGCTTCTCGAGGTACCAGATCGTGCGCTTCGCGGCGGCAGCGCCGTCGAGGCCGTCGCGCAGCGGGTACGAGCCGGGCGCGTGGAAGATGTCGGAGGCGAGCGGCCCCATGCCCGTCGCGTACGGCGCGGGCTTGAAGTTCATCGTCATCGTGAGGTTCGTGCGGCCGTGGTAGCCGTGCTCGAGCACCGCGACCGCGCGGCGACGCGTGAACCGTCGGGCGATCTTCACGCCGTTCTCGACGGCCTCCGAGCCGGAGTTGACGAAGAACGAGCGCTTCTCGAAGTCCCCGGGCGTCAGCTCGGCGAGCAGCTCGGCCACGCGCACGTACGACTCGTACGGCGTCGTGCCGAACAGCGAGTGCGTGAGGCGCGCGACCTGCTCCTGCACGGCCGCGACCACGGCGTCGTTCGTGTGGCCGACGGTCGTGACCCCGATGCCGCAGCCGAGGTCGATGAAGCGGTTGCCGTCGACGTCGGTGATGATCGCGTCGTGCGCCTCGGCGATGAACACGGGCAGCTGGTTCGGCACGCCCTGCGGCACCACCTTGGCCTTGCGCGCGAGCAGCTCCTGGCTTCGCGGACCCGGGATGGCGGTCGTGACGGAGCGGGACTGGGGTGCGAGCACGTCGGTCATGGCTCCATCGTACGCGCGCCGCACGCCGGCATCGCGGGCCTGGCTAGCCTGGGTGGCATGCGCCACGAGTACCGCGTCGGAGTGGAGTGGACCGGTGCCGGCGACGTCGGCACCGAGGGCTACCGCACCTACGTCCGCGACCACGTCATCCGCGTCGACGGCCTGCCCGACATCCTCGGCTCCGCCGATCCCACCTTCCGCGGCGACCGCACGCGGCACAATCCCGAGCAGCTGCTCGTCGCCGCGCTCGCGCAGTGCCACATGCTGTCGTACCTGCACCAGGCGGTGACGCGCGGCGTCGTCGTCACGGCGTACGAGGATGCCGCCGAGGGCGTCATGACGACGCAGGGCACCGGCGGCCGCTTCGACCGGGTGCTGCTGCGGCCGCGCGTCACGGTGCGCGACGCCGACATGGCGGCCGTCGCGCTCGAGGCGCACCTGCAGGCGTCGAAGGACTGCTTCATCGCGTCGTCCGTCGCATTCCCCGTCGAGCACGCACCGACCATCTGGCACGACGGCGTGCTCGTCGCCGGGGAGGGCGCGAGCCCGACGCGCGATCGGGACGTGGACGCGTGAGGCGCGTCCTGCTGCTCGGGTCGACGGGATCCATCGGCTCGCAGACGATCGAGCTCGTGCGCGCGCATCCCGATCGGTTCGAGATCGTGGGGCTCGCGGCGGGGTCGGATGCCGATGGGCTCGCGGCGCAGGCGGAGGCGCTCGGCGTGCCCGCGTCGGCGACGGCGCTCGGTGGCGACGACGCGGTGCGGCTCGTCGAGGACGTCGCGTGCGACGTGGTGGTCAACGGCATCACGGGATCCGCGGGGCTCGCGCCGACGCTCGCGGCGCTCGCGACGGGGTCGACGCTCGCCCTCGCCAACAAGGAGAGCCTCGTCGTCGGGGGTCGACTCGTCACCGCGGCAGCGGCGCCCGGGCAGATCGTGCCGGTCGACTCCGAGCACTCGGCGCTCGCGCAGTGCCTCGCGGCCGGTCGCGCAGACGAGGTGCGGCGGCTCGTGCTCACCGCGAGCGGCGGCCCGTTCCACGGATGGGGCAGGGAGCGGCTCGCCGACGTCTCGCCAGCCGACGCGCTCGCGCATCCGACGTGGTCGATGGGCCGCGTCATCTCCACGAACTCCGCGACGCTCGTGAACAAGGGCCTCGAGGTCATCGAGGCGCACCTGCTGTTCGGCGTGCCGCTCGACGACGTCGCCGTGACCGTGCACAGGCAGTCGATCGTGCACTCGATGGTCGAGTTCGTCGACGGCTCGACGATCGCGCAGTGCTCGCCGCCCGACATGGCGCTCGCGATCTCCCTCGCGCTCGACTGGCCGACGCGCGTGCCCGGCGCCGTCGCGCCGCTCGACTGGACGACGGCGTCGACGTGGACGTTCGAGCCCGTCGACGACGACGGCCCGCTCGCGGGCATCCGACTCGCGCGCGAGGCCGCGGCGCTCGGCGCGACCTACCCCGCGGTGCTCAACGCCGCGAACGAGCAGGCGGTGCATGCGTTCCTCGACGGCGAGATCGGGTTCCTCGACATCCTCGACGCCGTCGAGCGCGTGCTCGCGCTGCACGAGCCGCACGAGGCGACGCTCGAGGGCGTGCTGGCTGCGGAGCGATGGGCGCGCGCAGTCGCCGACGAGGCGTGCGGCGTCCGCCGCCGCTGACCTTCGGCTCGCGCGGGCCGGGCGGCGTGCGCGACGCAGCACGTCAGACGGGCTCGACCTCGACGTCGATCTGCGCGGCGTCGAGCGCGGCGACGACGGCGACCGCGTCGTCCCAGTACGACGCGTAGTGGTTCGGATCCTGGTTGACCTGCACGGTGTGGGCGACGATCGTCGGCGCCATGCCGTCGCGACCGCCGACGTCGTCGAGCGCCTGGTAGAAGAGCACCGCCGAGCCGTACGCATCCATCCGGACCTCGTAGGGGCCCCAGTTCGTGCGCTGCTGGAACAGGCCGCGCGAGTCCGGGCCGGCCTCGTCGCCGAAGTCGACGACGACGAGGCTCGACTCGCCCATCGCCGTCATGACCGCGATCGTGCGGTCGCGGTCCGAGAGCCCGAGGTCGTCGCCGGCCTGCAGGATGATCGCCGCGTTCGCGAGCTGCTCGCGATCCCAGCCTGCGACGCCGGCGGGCAGCGCTCCCGTGACGGTCGCCGTCTGCTCCCACGGCTCGATGCGCGGCTGCAGCGCCCAGGCGAGCACGACGATCGCGAGCGTCGCAGCCGCGACGACGGCAGCGGCGATGCCGACGCGAGCGCGATCCTGCGCCGCTGCCTTCGCGCGCGCCGCCGCCGAGCGCGGGCGGCTCGCACGTGGGCGCCTCGGCGAGCGGCCGCGCGCGGAGGCGCGGCTGCTCGATCGCGTCGCTGAGGGCATCGGACAAGCCTAGGCGCGTCGCCCATGGGTGCGCCATGCGCTCGTCGGTGCGCGACGCACAGCATCCACGCGTAGCATCCGGAGACGATGGATTCGGTCCTGCTCTACGTCCTCGGCGTCGTCATCCTCGTGATCGGCCTCGCCGTGTCGATCGCGCTGCACGAGATCGGGCACCTGGTGCCCGCGAAGCGCTTCGGCGTGCGCGTCGGGCAGTACATGATCGGCTTCGGCCCGACGCTCTTCTCCCGCCGCAAGGGCGAGACCGAGTACGGCCTCAAGGCGATCCCGCTCGGCGGGTACATCTCGATGGCCGGCATGTTCCCGCCGAGGCGCGACGGCGAGGCGGCCCGTACCGCCTCGACGGGCTTCTTCGACACGCTCGTGCAGGATGCGCGAGACGTGTCGGAGGAGTCGATCGAGGAGGCGGGCGACGAGCGCACCTTCTACCGCCTGCCGGTGTGGAAGCGCATCGTCATCATGCTCGGCGGGCCCGCGATGAACCTGCTGCTCGCGGTGCTGCTGTACGGCATCGTGCTCGTCGGGTTCGGCACCGCGCAGCCGGGCACGACGATCGCGACGCTCTCGGAGTGCGTCATCCCTGCCAGCCAGGACCGCACCGAGTGCGCCGCCGACGACCCGGCCGCGCCGGCGGTCGCCGCCGGCATCGAGCCCGGCGACGTCATCGTGGCGATCGACGGCGAGCCGGTCGAGGGGTGGGCCGACGTGCAGGCGGACATCCGCGACGACGCCGGCGAGGAGCTGACGTTCACGGTCGAGCGCGACGGGGCGAGCCTCGACCTGCAGGTGACGCCGCTCGCGTCCGAGCGCTACGTGACCGACGCCGACGGCGCGGTCGTCGAGGTCGACGGCGAGCCGCAGGTCGAGACGGTCGGCTTCATCGGCATCGGACCGCAGTACGAGATCGTGCAGCAGCCCGTGACGGAGGTGCCCGTCGCGGTCGCCGACAACGTCGTGCGGGTCGTGCAGGTCATCGCGACGCTGCCCGTGCGACTCGTGGAGGTGGCGCAGGCGGCGTTCGGCGGCGGGGAGCGCGACCCCGAGGGGCCGATCTCGGTCGTGGGCGTCGGGCGCATCGCGGGCGAGATCGCCTCGCTCGACCAGGTGCCGATCGCCGAGCGCGCCTCGTCGATGCTCGGCATCCTCGCCTCGCTCAACGTCGCGCTGTTCGTGTTCAACCTCGTGCCGCTCATGCCGCTCGATGGCGGCCACGTGCTCGGTGCGGTGCTCGAGGCGATCCGCCGCGGGTTCGCGCGCATGCGGGGCCGTCCGGATCCGGGCCCGATCGACACGGCCAGGTGGGTGCCGGTGACGCTCGCGGTGACGGTGGTGCTCGGCCTGATGAGCGCCCTGCTGATCTACGCCGACATCATCAACCCCATCTCGATCCTGCCCTGACCGACCCGACTGGTCACCGTTGCACCTCGACTGGTCACCGTTGCCCCCGTAGGCCCCCTTCTCACGTGCAACCGTGACCAGTCAGGCCTCGGAGCGACGTCTCGCGAACGCGTCCGCGAGCCTCGGCAGCACTCGGGCTCGCGGATCGTGCATGTGGGACTTCGTCACGCGGATCACGATCCAGCCCGCGCGCTCCAGAGCCTCGCTGCGATCGATGTCGCGGGCGTACTGCCGCGCGTCGAGCCGGTGGTGCTCGCCGTCGTACTCCAGCGCGATCCGCAGGCGCGGCCACGCCATGTCGACGCGCGCGAGGAAGCGTCCGGCTGCATCCCGCACGTCGACGTTGCACGTCGGCTCGGGGTGGCCGGCCGCGAGGATCACGAGCCGCAGCTCGGTCTCGCGTGGCGACTCGACCCCGGACCGAGCCATCGCGATCGCCATGCGCAGCAGCGTCAGGCCGCGCGCACCGCGGAAGTGGTCGAGCCGCTCGAGCAGCTGCGCCTTCGTCGCACCGACACCATTGCGAGGCTGCAGCAGCCAGTCGGCGACCGCGACCATGGCATGCAGCGGCAGCAGGGTCGCGAGGTGGACGAAGGCGTCGAGTGGGTGCTCGACGCGGATGCCGTCGACCTCGACGACCTCCGCCTTGAGGCGATGCCCGACGACGCCGGGTCGACGCATCCTGGTGCCGAGCGTCGGGGATGCGAGGTGCACCGGGCCTCGCTGGTGCTCGAGGGGGATGGGCATGCCGTGCACGAGCGCGGCCGTGGTGTGCGAGAGGAACTGGTCGTCACGTGCGACGGATCGGACGGCGTCGAGGAACTGCGCGCGGGTGATCGTCGCGTCGTCGCCGCGGACGACGCGTGCGCCGACGACCGGAGCGAGGTAGCCGGGTCCGGCGAGCTGGCGGCGTGATCGTCCGCGGCCGAGCGCGTCGGAGACGGTGAAGGCGCGGTGGTCGGGCGAGGGCGGCAGGAGGTGGCTCATGCGCGGAGGATGGCTCGCCGAGCGCCCGCGCTCGCGACGCGTGCGCGTCCATGTGGACAGGCGCGGTTGTGAGGGACGAGCGCTCGGGGTTCCACGGTGCTGGCCCGGTGGACTGGTCGCGGTTGCACCTGAGACGGGGCTGCAGCGTGCAACCGCGACCAGTCGGGGTGCAACGGTGACCAGTCGGGGTGCAAGCGTGACCGGTGCTGGGGGTGCCGGGGCGCCCAGCGGCAGCCGTAGGCTGGGAGGCATGGCAGCCATCAACCTCGGCACGCCGGGTCCGCGCACGTTGGCCCCGCGCCGCAGGAGCAGGCGGATCCAGGTCGGCTCGGTCGCGGTCGGCGGCGACGCGCAGGTGTCGGTGCAGTCGATGACGACGACGAAGACCACCGACATCAACGCGACGCTGCAGCAGATCGCCGAGCTCACCGCGACCGGCTGCGACATCGTGCGCGTCGCCGTGCCGACGCAGGACGACGCCGACGTGCTGCACATCATCGCCAAGAAGAGCCAGATCCCCGTCATCGCCGACATCCACTTCCAGCCGAAGTACGTCTTCCAGGCGATCGACGCCGGATGCGCGGCCGTGCGCGTCAACCCAGGCAACATCCGCAGGTTCGACGACCAGGTCGCCGAGATCTCGAGGCGCGCGAAGGCCGCGGGCGTGAGCCTGCGCATCGGCGTCAACGCCGGCAGCCTCGAGCCGAGCCTGCTGCAGAAGCACGGCAAGGCGACGCCGGAGGCGCTCGTGGAGTCGGCCGTGTGGGAGGCGAGCCTGTTCGAGGAGCACGACTTCCACGACTTCAAGATCTCCGTGAAGCACAACGACCCCGTCACGATGGTGCAGGCGTATCGGCTCCTCGCCGAGCGCGGCGACTGGCCGCTGCACCTGGGCGTCACCGAGGCGGGCCCCGCGTTCCAAGGCACCATCAAGTCGGCGACGGCGTTCGGCATCCTGCTGGGCGAGGGCATCGGCGACACCATCCGCGTCTCGCTGTCTGCACCTCCCGTCGAGGAGGTGAAGGTGGGTCTGCAGATCCTGCAGTCGCTCGGCCTGCGCGAGCGTCGCCTCGAGATCGTCTCGTGCCCGTCGTGCGGTCGCGCGCAGGTCGACGTCTACACGCTCGCCGACGAGGTCACCGAGGGGTTGAAGGACGTGACGGTGCCACTGCGCGTCGCGGTGATGGGATGCGTCGTCAACGGCCCGGGGGAGGCCCGCGAGGCCGACCTGGGCGTCGCCTCCGGCAACGGCAAGGGGCAGATCTTCGTGAAGGGCGAGGTGGTCAAGACCGTGCCGGAGGCGGAGATCGTCGCGACGCTCATCGAGGAGGCACGGCGCATCGCCGCCGAGAACCCCGACCTGCCCTCCGGCGAGCCGACGGTCGTCACGACCGGCTCCTGACGTGGCGCGCATCCGCGTCCTCCAGCATCCCGCGCAGCGCCGCACGCTGGTCGTCCTCTCGATCGGGCAGGCGCTGGGCGGCGTCGGCAACGGCGTCGCGCTCGGCGTCGGCAGCCTGCTCGTGGAGCAGGTCACGGGCGACGCCGCGTTCGCGGGGCTCGCCGCGACGCTCCTGACCCTCGGCGGCGCGGTGCTCGCCGTGCCGCTCGCACGACTCGCCGTCGCGCGCGGCCGCAGGGCGGCGCTCACGTCGGGTGCGCTCATCGGCCTCGCCGGCACGTCGACGATCGTCGTCGGCGGCGCGGCGGGCGCGTGGCCGGTCGTGCTCGCAGGCTTCCTCGGGCTCGGCGCATCGGCGGCGGTCAACCTGCAGTCGCGCTTCGCTGCGACCGACCTGTCGGTGCGCGCGCACCGCGGCCGCGACCTGTCGATCGTGGTGTGGATGACGACGATCGGCGTCGTGATCGGCCCGCAGCTCATCCCTCCCGGCGACGCGATCGGCGTCGCGCTGGGGCTGCCGCACCTCGTCGGCGCCTACGTGATCGTCGGCGCGATGCAGGCGCTCGTGGCGGTGGCGCTCGCGATCGGGCTGCGTCCGGATCCGCTGCTCACGGCGCAGGCGATGCTGCGGCCAGAGGGATGGGCGCGCCTGCCGCAGCCGGGAGCCGGGTCGCAGGCGCCCGTCGCGAGCCCGGGGTCGGTGCCGCGACAGCCGCCGACCTCCGGCGTGTCCGCCCGTCTCCTCGACCATCCGCGCGCGCTGCTGGCGATCGTCGTCGTCGCGTGCGGGCACGCGACGATGGTGGGCATCATGGCGCTCACGCCCGTGCACCTCGAGCACGCAGGACAGTCGCTCGCCGCCGTCGCGATCACGATGAGCGCGCACACGGCGGGCATGTACGCCCTGTCGCCGGTGTTCGGCATCCTCGCCGACCGGGTGGGCAGGCTGCAGACGATCCTCGTCGGGCAGGCGCTGCTCGTCGCCTCGATCGTCGTGAACGTCGCGCTGCCGGTCGACCTCGCGCCGCTGTCGCTCGCGCTGCTCGGTCTCGGCTGGAGCGCGGCGACCGTCGCGGGCTCGACGCTCGTGAGCGAGAGCGCGCCCGAGGCGGTGCGGCCGCGCATCCAGGGGCGGTCGGATCTCGTGCAGGGCCTCACGGGTGCGTCGGCGGGCGCGGTCGCGGGCCCCATCCTCGGCCTCGCGGGCTACGCGGGGCTGTCGCTGGCGATGGCCGCGTTCGTCGTCGCGGGCTGCGTCGCGGCGATCGCCGCGGCCCGCACGCCTCGTCGCGGCTCGCAGAAGGGTCACGACGCGCCGACGTCAGCCGGCGTGCAGGCCTCACCCAGCGGGACCCTCGACGTTGCCACTACCGTCGGTGACGCACCACGGACGTCTCGGAAGGATCACACGTGAACGCAGTGCCGGGCCGCGCGCCCATCACGAAGGACGAGCTCGCCAGGGGCGGGCAGGTGATCCGGGCCGTGCAGCAGTCGTTCGCCTCGAAGGTCGTCGGCCAGGCAGACCTGCTGCAGTCGCTGCTGGTCGCGGTGCTCGCGAACGGGCACGTGCTGATGGAGTCGGTGCCGGGCCTCGCGAAGACGACGGCGGCTGCGACGCTCGCGCGCAGCGTCGCGGCGTCGTTCCACCGCATCCAGTGCACGCCCGACCTCCTGCCGTCGGACATCGTCGGCACGCAGATCTACGACCAGCACGACGGCTCGTTCCGCACGCAGCTCGGCCCGGTGCACGCGAACTTCGTGCTGCTCGACGAGATCAACCGGTCGAGCGCGAAGACGCAGTCGGCGATGCTCGAGGCCATGCAGGAGCGGCAGACGTCGATCGGCGGCGAGTCGC
Organism: Agrococcus sp. AC640b; assembly: GCF_979255995.1. Lineage (NCBI taxonomy): Bacteria > Bacillati > Actinomycetota > Actinomycetes > Micrococcales > Microbacteriaceae > Agrococcus > Agrococcus sp. AC640b. Next base: position 32,626 of record NZ_CEEDMM010000003.1, on the reverse strand, counting down.
ACCCGCTGCCGAAGCCGTTCCTCGTGCTGGCCACGCAGAACCCGATCGAGCAGGAGGGCACGTACACGCTGCCCGAGGCGCAGCTCGACCGCTTCCTGCTGAAGGAGATCCTCACGTATCCGACGCCGACCGAGGAGGCCGAGATCGTGCGCCGCATCGAGTCGGGCGTCTTCGAGTCGGAGTCGGCGCCCGTCGCCTCGGTCGAGGACGTGCAGTGGATGCAGGAGCTCACGAAGCGCGTCTACGTCGACCAGGCGATCGTGAACTACGTCGTGCAGCTCATGTACGTGACGCGGCACGCGAAGGACTACATCGGCGCGCAGCTCGCGGGCTACATCGAGTACGGCGCGAGCCCGCGCGGCTCGATCGCCTTCACGCAGGCGTCGCGTGCGCTGGCGCTCGTCCGCGGCCGCGACTACGTGATCCCCGAGGACATCAAGACCCTGCGGCACTCGATCCTGCGCCACCGCATCATCCTCGGCTACGAGGCGGAGGCCGATGGCGTGTCGAGCGAGCAGGTCGTCGACGCGATCTTCGACGCCGTCCGCACGCCGTAGGGGATCCCATGCAGCGCAGGCTCCAGAAGGTCAAGACGAAGATGGCGATCCACGCCCATCGTCGGACCTTCGAGCTGCTCGACGGCAACTACCAGTCGATCCACCACGGCCGCAGCCACGACTTCGACGACCTGCGCGAGTACGCCCCGGGCGACGAGGTGAAGGACATCGACTGGAAGGCGACGGCGAGGTCGACGACGCCGCTCGTGAAGCGGTACATCGCATCGCGGCAGCACAACGTGATCGTCGTGGTCGACACGGGTCGCAACATGGCGGCGACGGCCGAGAGCGGGGAGTCGAAGGAGGACGTCGCGATCCAGACGATCGGGATCCTGTCGTACCTTGCGATCAAGCACGGCGACCGGGTGGCGATGTACGCGGGCAACGCCGAGCACACGGGGTTCACGCCGGAGGGCGGCTCGGAGGCGCACCTCGAGCGGATGCTGCGCATGCTCGACGAGCAGATCTCGCTCGACGCGCCCGTGAGCGACCTGCAGCACGTGCTCGAGCAGGTCGCCCGTCGCGTCCGGCGGCGCTCGCTGGTCGTGATCGTGGCAGACGACCTCGCGTACACGCGCGAGCTCGACCAGATCCTCGGCCGCCTGCACGTGCGGCACGAGGTGCTGTGGATCTCGATCGGCGACGCCGACCTCATGGCGCGCGACGCGAAGGCGCCCGCCATCTTCGGCGTCGCAGGCGACGCGCCGCTGCCCGACTACATCCGCCGCGACAAGGCCCTCACGAAGGCGTACGACGAGGGCATCGCCGCGCGGCGCCGCACGTTGCAGCAGGAGCTGCTGGCGCTCGGCGTCGCCGCCGAGCGCATCCCGTCGTCGTCGGAGATCATCCCGGCCCTCTTCCGGCTGCTCGAGAGGCACCGTCGTGTTCGTCGTTGACGCCCCCGACCTGTACGGGCCGTTCCAGTACCAGCCCTGGTGGGTGCTGGGCGCGATGCTCGTCGTCGTGCTCGGCGTCGCCTACTTCGTCGTGTGGCTGTGCACGCGCCCGCGCGGCGTCCTCGTGCCGCCGCCCCCGCCGCCGCGCAAGGTCGACGTGCGATCGCTGAAGCAGAAGTACCTCGGGATGATCGACGAGGTCGCCCAGGAGCATGCGGCTGGCGAGCTCGATGCGCGCAGGCTCGCGCAGCGGCTCAGCCTCGTGCTGCGATTCTTCGCGCACGAGTCGACGGGCGTCGTCGCCGAGGTCATGACGCTCGAGGACCTCGCCGAGGCCGACCTGCCGGCCGTGCACGGCGCGGTCGCCGAGTACTACCCGTCGTCGTTCCGCCGATCGGCGCGCCACGACCCCGATGCTGCGATCGACATCGCCAGGAAGGTGGTGTCGACGTGGATGTAGGCCTGCTGCTGTGGTGGTGGATGCTGCCGTTGCTGCTCATCGTGGGCGGCGCCGTCGGCGCTCTCGCGCTCGTGCGCCGTCGGCGCGCGGAGCGCGGCAGGCCCGTGGCGCACCTCGACAGGCTGACGGAGCTGCCCAGGTACCGGAGGGCCTTCGCCCGCTACCGGGCGTGGACGGCGTTCGGGCTCGTGCTGCTCATCCTCACGGGCGTCGGCACCGCGTTCATCGCGGCGCGGCCGGCTGCCGTGAACGCGAACCAGAACGACGACTTCAAGCGCGACATCCTGCTGTGCCTCGACGTCTCCGGCTCGATGGTCGACGTCGACGCCGAGATCCTCGGCGTCTTCCAGGACATCGCAGCCGGACTCGACGGCGAGCGCATCGGCATGCGCATCTTCGACGCGTCGAGCGTCATGGCGTTCCCGCTCACGAGCGACTACGACTACATCATCGACCAGCTCGGCAGGTACGAGCGGGCGTTCTCGGGCAGCCTCGGCCCCGACGAGCAGTTCAACTACGCGGCGGGGACGTCGAACGGCAACGGCGCCTCGCTCGTGGGCGACGGCCTCGCGTCGTGCGCGCTCGACTTCGCCGACACCGACGACACCGACCGCCCGCGCTCGATCATCCTCGCGACGGACAACATGGTGAACGGCCAGCAGATCTTCTCGCTCGAGCAGGCGGGACAGCTCGCGATCGACAACGAGGTGCGCGTCTACGCGATCAACCCGTTCGACTTCGGCGGCGATCCCGTGTCCGCGCAGCTGCAGACGGTGTCGGAGACGACGGGCGGGGCGTACTTCGCGCTCGACTTCGCCGACACGGTCTCGAACATCGTGGAGCGCGTGAACGCGATCGAGGCCGGCTACATCGAGACGCCGCCGGAGGTGCAGATCGTCGACAGGCCCGGGCCGCTGCTGCCGCTGCTCATGGTGCTCGTCATCGGCGTGTGCATCGTGGCGTGGAGGGTGCGACTGTGACGTTCCTGCCGGACATCCCGATCGGCCTGCTCGTCGTCGTCGGCGTCGCGCTCGTGGGCCTGTGCGCGTGGCGGCTCGTCGCCGAGCGCGGCAGGCGCATCCACTGGGTGCGGCGCACCCTGATGGCGTTGCTCGTCGTCGCGATGGTCGCGCGTCCCGGCGTGCCGGGCGGCGAGGTGCCGACGGGGTCGATCAACGTGAACGTGTTCCTCGTCATCGACACGTCGCAGTCGATCGCAGCGGAGGACTGGGGCGATGCGGAGGCGCGCATCCAGGGCATCCGCGACGACGTGCGCGACGTGGCGTTCGCGTTCGCGGGCTCGAACATCTCGGTCATCACGTTCGACTCGGAGCCGCAGCTGCGGGTGCCGCTCACCGACGACGGCTCCGCCGTCATCGAGCTCGTCAACGCGCTGCGTCCGGAGATCGGCTTCTTCTCGCAGGGCTCGTCGATCTCGGCGGCGCGCGACCTGCTGCAGCAGGAGGTGGAGCGCGCCGACGTGTCGCATCCTGGCGCCCCGACGCTCGTGTTCTACATGGGCGACGGCGAGCAGACCGCCGAGGCGCCGCCGGAGTCGTTCGACACGGTCGCGCCGCTGATCGACTCGGGCTTCGTGCTCGGCTACGGCACCGAGGAGGGCGGCCGCATGCAGGAGTCGACGTTCGACCAGGCCGCGGAGCCCACGTACGTGCAGGATCCGGCCGGCGGCGACGCCATCAGCCGCATCGACGAGGGTGCGCTGGAGGAGGTCGCGGGGCAGATGGGCGTCAGCTACCTCCACCGCACGGCCGACGTCGACCTCGCGCCGTCGTTGGATGCGATGACGTCGCAGCAGGGCGAGGTCGACCTGTCGCAGTACGAGGAGGCGAGGCTCGACCTCTACTGGGTGCTCGCCGTGCCGCTGTTCCTGCTGCTGACGTGGGAGCTGTTCGTGTTCGCTTCCGCGGTGCGGCTGCGGTCGGGCCCGGGGAGGCGCTGATGGCCAGGCGACGGATGACCGACGATGCGCGGCGCAGGCTGCGCCGCATCCTCATGATCGCACTCGCGCCGGTCGCGCTCGTCGGATTGGTGCTCGCTGGCAAGCTCGTGAGCGTCAACGCGTTCGCGGACGCCGCGCAGAACGCCTACGAGCGACGTGCGTACCAGGAGGCGCAGACGCAGGCGGAGGGCGCGATGTGGCCCGTCAACGGCATCGAGCCGTGGAAGGGGCCGTACAACGTGGGCGTCGCGCTGGGCATGCGCGGCGAGCTCGAGGATGCGCGCGGTCGGCTCGAGGAGGCGCTGGAGCTCAACGGCGAGGAGGGGTCGAACGAGTACTGCATCATCCTCACCTCGATCGTGTACGTCGTGGAGAAGCAGGGCGACGCCGCCCGCGAGGCTGACGATCCCGCGACGGCGAACGGCCTGTACCAGGAGGCGCTCGGCATCATCGACGCGGCCCCCGAGGGATGCTTCGCGGAGCCATCGAGCATCCAGGCGGACACGGGGGAGCAGCTCGAGCAGTCGGTGCCGCGCATCGAGGAGAAGATCGAGGAGCAGGACGGCGGCGGGGACGACGAGTCGGAGGAGGAGTCCGAGGGCGGCGAGTCCGAGGAGGAGTCCGAGGGCGAGTCCGAGGGGCAGACGCAGCAGGAGCAGCTCGACCAGCAGAACCAGGACGCGCAGGAGCAGCAGCAGCAGCAGGACGAGTACAACCAGCAGCAGGGCGAGGAGTCCGGCGGCGGGGGCGTCGAGCGGCCGTGGTGACGGTGCGGGTCGCTCGGACCCGCGTGCGTGACCGTCGAGGTCGCTGCGGCTCGTAGGATCATGGGGTGATCCGGCTCTCCCAGCTCTTCCTCACCACCCTCCGCGACGACCCTGCCGAGGCGGATGCCGCGAGCCACCGGCTGCTGCTGCGCGCCGGCTACATCCGCAGGGCCGGCTCCGGCCTGTTCGCGTGGCTGCCGCTGGGCTTGCGGGTGCGTCGTCGCATCGAGGCGATCGTCCGCGAGGAGATGACGGCCGCTGGTGCGCAGGAGGTGCTGTTCCCCGGCTTGCTGCCGCGTGAGCCGTACGAGCGCACGGGTCGGTGGACGGAGTACGGCGACGGCATCTTCCGCCTGCAGGATCGCAAGGGCGCCGACCATCTGCTCGCGCCGACGCACGAGGAGGTCTTCACGCTGCTCGTGCAGGACGTCGTGTCGTCGTACAAGCAGCTGCCGCTGACGATCTACCAGATCCAGGACAAGTACCGCGACGAGACGCGACCCCGCGCCGGCCTGCTGCGGGCGCGCGAGTTCACGATGAAGGATGCGTACTCGTTCGACGTCGACGACGCGGGGCTCGCACGCAGCTACCAGGCGCAGCGCGACGCGTACGAGCGCATCTTCCGGCGCCTGGGTCTCGAGTACGTCATCGTCGCAGCCGACGCTGGTGCCATGGGTGGCTCGCGTTCCGAGGAGTTCCTCACGCCCACGCCCATCGGCGAGGACGCGTTCGTGCGCTCGGCAGGCGGCTACGCCGCGAACGTCGAGGCGTTCACGACGCTCGCGCCCGCTGCGATCGCGTTCGACGACGCACCCGCCGCGGTCGTGCACGACACTCCGGCGACGCCGACCATCCAGACGCTCGTCGATCATGCGAACGCGCACCAGCCGCGCGAGACGCCGTGGACGGCTGCCGACACGCTGAAGAACGTCGTGCTGCGCCTCACGCACCTCGATGGCTCGCGCGAGCTCGTCGTCGTCGGGATGCCCGGCGACCGCGACGTCGACGAGAAGCGTGCGGAGGTCGCGTTCCAGCCTGCGACGGTCGAGCCCGCCACCGAGGCGGACTTCGCGGCGAACCCCGGTCTCGTGAAGGGCTACATCGGGCCGTGGTCGCCTGCGGGCGCCGTGCTGGGCGAGGAGTCGGTCACCGGCATCCGCTACCTGCTCGACCCGCGCGTCGTCGACGGCACGACGTGGCTCACGGGTGCGAACGAGGACGGCAGGCACGTGTTCGGCCTCGTCGCCGGTCGCGACTTCGCCGGCGACGGCTGGGTGGAGGTCGCGTCGGTGCGCGCTGGCGACCCCGCGCCCGACGGCTCGGGTCCCGTGACGATCGAGCGCGGCATGGAGATCGGCCACGTCTTCCAGCTGGGCCGCAAGTACGCGGAGGCGCTCGGGCTGCAGGTGCTCGACGAGTCGGGTCGTCTGCAGACGGTGACGATGGGCTCGTACGGCGTCGGCGTCACGCGCAACCTCGCTGCGATCGTCGAGGCGCACCACGACGAGAAGGGCATCGTGTGGCCGCGAGAGATCGCGCCGTTCGACGTGCACGTCGTCGCGACGGGTCGCGACGCGGCGGTGCTCGAGATCGCCGAGCGGCTCGTGGTCGAGATCGAGGCGTCGGGCCTCGAGGTGCTCTTCGACGATCGTCCGAAGGTGAGCCCGGGCGTGAAGTTCGGCGACGCCGAGCTGATCGGCGTGCCGCGCGTGGTCGTCGTGGGGCGCGGCGCCGCCGACGGCCTCGGCGAGCTGTGGGATCGCGAGACGGGGGAGCGCACCGAGGTGCGCCTCGACGAGGTCGTCGCCCGCCTGGCCGACTGACCCGCCGCTCGCAGCGGCTGCTGCGACGAGGGGCGTCAGCGCACGTGCGCTGACGCCCCTCGTCGTGGCGTGGACCGTCAGCGCACGGCGTCTGCTGAGGCGGGCGGCACGGTCGGCACCTGGCCGGTGACGGACTCGACGCTCTCCCACACCTCGATGCCTCGCACCTCGGGCAGCCGGTCGCGCGTGAACACGGGGTCGAGGCCGGCGCGGCGCTGGTCGGTGTAGTCCTTGAGCACCTTGAACGCGACGCCGGAGAGCGCGGCGATCGCCACGAGGTTGATGAGCGCCATGACGCCCATGATGGTGTCGGCCGTGTTCCAGATCGCGTCGGTCGCGGCGACGGAGCCGAGGAGCACGGCGGCGACGACGAGGATGCGGTAGCCGACGATCGCGCCGCGCCGCTTCGTGATGAAGGCGATGTTCGACTCGCCGTAGTAGTAGTTCCCGATGATCGACGAGAAGGCGAGCATGAAGACGATCACCGACAGCACGGGGCCGGACCACGCGCCGAGCGTGCCGGTCACGGCGTCGAACGTCAGCGCGATGCCGCGCTCGCCTGCCGTGATGTCGTCGGTGCCGACGAGGATGATGAACGCCGTGATCGAGCACACGAGGAACGTGTCGAAGTAGACGCCGAGCGACTGCACGAGCCCCTGCTTGGCGGGGTGCGTCGTGGCGGCGGAGGCGCCGGCGTTCGGCGCTGAGCCGAGGCCGGCCTCGTTCGAGAACATGCCGCGCTTGACGCCCTGCATGATGATGACGCCTAGCGCACCGCCCGCGATCTCCTGGAAGCCGAAGGCGCCGGCGTAGATCTCGCCGAGCACGCGCGGCACCTCGGTGACGCGGATGGCGACGATCGCGAGGCCGATGAGCAGGTACGCCAGGGCCATGACGGGCACGAGCTTGTCGGTCACCGACGCGATGCGACGCACGCCGCCGAAGACGATGAGGCCCGTGAGGAGCGCCACGGCGATGCCGCACGCCCAGGGCAGCCACGGCTGGTCGCCGACGGTGCTCGCAGCCGTCGCGGCGATCGTGTTGGCCTGCAGCATCGAGAACGCGAACGGGAAGCACACGATGAGCACGATCGCGAACGCGATGCCCATCCAGCGTGCGCCGAGGCCGCGCTGCATGTAGTACGCGGGGCCGCCGCGGAAGCCGTCCTCGTCGCGGTGCTTGTAGACCTGCGCGAGGGTCGACTCGATGAAGGCCGATGCCGCGCCGAACAGCGCCATCGTCCACATCCAGAAGACCGCACCGGGGCCGCCGACGAAGATCGCGGTGCCGACGCCCGCGATGTTGCCGACGCCGACGCGCGACGCGGCGGAGATCGTGAACGCCTGGAAGGACGACACGGACTGCGTGCGTCCCGTCGAGGGGTCCGTCGGCGTCTTGTCGCGCAGCACGCGGAACATGTCGGGCAGCAGCCGCAGCTGCACGACGCCCGAGCGTGCGGTGAAGTAGATGCCCAGCACGGCGAGCACGGGCAGGACGACCCACGTCCAGAGGCCGTCGCCTGCCCAGAGGATGAACTCGTTGTACTGCTCGTTCAGCGCTTCCATGCCCAGAGCATAGGCAGACACGAGCCCCGTCGGCGATCCGACCGTCGATGCCGCGCCGCACGAGCGGGTCCGCATCGGGTAACCTCGAAGGTCTGCCCGACCCACAACTGCATACCAGGAGGCGCCCCCATGGAGATCGATCTCAGCGTGCTGAAGACGCTCGAGCGCGAGCGCGAGGTCCCGTTCGACGAGCTCGTGCGCATCACCGAGCACGCGATCATGCAGGCGTACCTGCGTTCGCAGGAGCACCGCGGCAGCGACGCGCCGAAGGTGCGCGTGACGATCGACCGCAGGTCGGGGCTCGTGCAGGTCTTCGAGACCGAGACCGACGAGGACGGCAACGCCATCGGCGAGGCGCCGGTCGCGCAGGAGGACTTCGGTCGCATCGCCGCAGCGGCGGCGAAGCAGGTCATCTTCGAGCGTCTCCGTGCGCACTCCGACGAGTCGATCCTCGGCTCGTTCAAGGATCGCGAGGGCGAGATCGTCGCCGGCGTCGTCCAGCAGGGACCGAACCCGCGCATGGTCTACGTGCAGATCGGCGAGGTCGAGGCGATCATGCCGCCCGAGGAGCGCGTCCCGGGCGCGGAGTACCGGCACGGCCAGCGCATCCGCGTGCTCATCACGAAGGTCGAGCGGGGCCGCACCGGCCCGCAGGTCACCGTGTCGCGCACGCACCCGGCGCTCGTGCGCAGGCTCTTCGCGCACGAGGTCCCCGAGATCGCCAGCGGCCAGGTCGAGATCGTCGCGATCGCCCGCGAGGCGGGCCACCGCTCGAAGATCGCCGTGATCGCGAAGGCGCCCGGCATCAACGCGAAGGGTGCCGCGATCGGCGAGCTCGGCTCGCGCGTGCGCGCCGTGCAGTCGGAGCTCGGCGACGAGAAGATCGACATCGTCGACTACTCCGACGACCTCGCGACGTTCGTCGCGAACGCCCTGAGCCCCGCGAGGGTCACGGAGGCGTTCGTGCTCGACGCGAAGCTCAAGGCGGTCCGGGCGCTCGTGCCCGACTTCCAGCTGTCGCTCGCGATCGGCAAGGAGGGGCAGAACGCCCGTCTCGCGGCGAAGCTGACGGGCTCCAAGATCGACATCCAGCCCGACTCGGTCATGGACGAGTAGGGAATCGGAACTCGAATCCTCGCGTTGGGATAGACTGATGCCCATCCGCATGTGCCTCGGCTGCCGCGTGCGCTGCGAGCAGGACGCCTTGGTGCGTCTCGCTGCGGCGAACGGCGCGGTGGTCGTCGACGAGAGTCGGCGGCTGCCTGGCAGGGGCGCATGGGTGCATCGGGATGCCGCATGCGTCGAGCGGGCGACGAGATCGCTCGCACACGCGCTGCGGTCGAAGCACCTCGACGCGACGCCCGTCACGGACTGGGCGACACGGTTGGCCGGCGACGGTCACGACAGGAAGACAGAAACCACCATGGACAACTGATGAGCGGCTCGAGATGAGACCCGTCAGCTAGATCGTCCGTCCCTGCTCGGGGTCGGACCCCGAACAGGAGAACAAGTGGCAAACCCACGTGTGCATGAGATCGCCGCCGAGCTCGGCGTCGAGAGCAAGGTCGCGCTCGCGAAGCTGAAGGAGATGGGGGAGTTCGTCAAGGGCCCCGCATCCGCCGTCGCTCCGCCGGTCGCGCGCAAGCTGAAGGCCGCCCTCGAGGAGGCCGGCGTCGCGAAGCAGCCGGAGGCTGCAGCAGCGCCCGCGCAGGCGAAGCCTGCATCGAAGCCCGCAGCCAAGCCGGGCGCCAAGCCCGCGGCGGCGAAGCCCGCAGCAGCAGCGGCGCCCGAGCCCGCGGCACCCGCCGAGCAGGCAGCGGCACCCGCGCCCGCCGCGACGCCCGAGACGGCAGCGCCCGCACCTGCGGCGACGCCCGACGCGGCACCCGCGGCAGAGCCGACGACGCCGGCGGCCCCCGCCGCTGCGACGCCCGGCGCGCCCACCCCGAACGCCATCCCGCGCCCGATGGCGCGGCCGGGCGCGCCCAGGCCCGGCAACAACCCCTTCGCGTCGTCGCAGGGCATGGGTCGTCCGCGTGGCGGCAACAACCCGTTCACGGCTCGTCCGACCCGTGACTCCCCGCGTCCGGGCGCTCCGCGTCCCGGCGCACCCCGTCCGGGCGCTCCGCGTCCCGGCTCGCCTCGTCCCGGCGCTCCGCGCGGCGGCCAGGGCGGCCCCGGTGGCGGCGGCGGCCTCGGCTTCCAGCGTCCCGGCGCCGGCCAGCCCGGTCGTGGCGCTCCCGGTCGCGGCGGTCCCGCCTTCGCAGGCCGTCGCGGTCGTGGCCCCGGTGGCACGGCTGGCGCGTTCGGCAAGGGCGGCGGCAAGGCGAAGTCGCGCAAGTCGAAGCGCACGAAGCGGCTCGAGTTCGAGATGCGCGAGGCGCCGTCGCTGGGCGGCGTGCGCGTCCGTCGTGGCGACGGTGCGGTGGTCCGCATGCGCCGAGGCGCATCGATCTCCGACTTCGCCGACAAGATCGACGTGAGCCCCGGCGACCTCGTGCAGGTGCTCTTCCACCTGGGCGAGATGGCCACGGCCACGGAGTCGCTCGACGAGTCGACGTTCGAGATCCTCGGCGAGGAGCTCGGCTACCGCATCCAGATCGTGAGCCCCGAGGACGAGGACAAGGAGCTCCTCGAGGGCTTCGGCCTCGACCTCGCGCAGGAGCTCGAGGACGAGGACGACGACGAGCTGGAGTTCCGCGCGCCCGTCGTCACCGTCATGGGTCACGTCGACCACGGCAAGACGCGTCTGCTCGACGCGATCCGCAAGACGAACGTCATCTCCGGCGAGGCCGGCGGCATCACGCAGCACATCGGTGCGTACCAGGTGTACCGCGAGCACGAGGGCATCGAGCGTGCGGTGACGTTCATCGACACCCCCGGTCACGAGGCCTTCACGGCCATGCGTGCCCGCGGTGCCCGCGTCACCGACCTCGCGATCCTCGTGGTCGCGGCCGACGACGGCATCATGCCGCAGACGGTCGAGGCGCTGAACCACGCGCAGGCCGCAGGCGTGCCGATCGTGGTCGCGGTCAACAAGGTCGACAAGGAGGGTGCGAACCCCGCCAAGGTGCGCCAGCAGCTCACCGAGTACAACCTCGTGGCCGAGGAGTACGGCGGCGACGTCATGTTCGTCGACGTCTCGGCGCTCTCGGGCCTCGGCATCGAGCAGCTCATCGAGGCCGTCCTCCTCACGGCGGACGCCGGGCTCGACCTGCGCGCCAACCCCAACAAGGAGGCGCGCGGCGTCGCGATCGAGGCTCGCCTCGACAAGGGCCGCGGTGCGGTCACGACCGTGCTCATCCAGTCGGGCACGCTGCGCGTGGGCGACGCGATCGTCGCGGGCACGGCCTACGGCCGCGTGCGCGCCATGACCCTCGACGACGGCACCCCCGTCGACGAGGCGTGGCCGTCGATGCCCGTCCAGGTGCAGGGCCTCTCGTCGGTCCCGCGCGCAGGCGACACCTTCCTCGTCACCGAGGAGGACCGCACGGCGCGTCAGATCGCCGAGAAGCGCGAGGCCGTCGAGCGCAACGCGCTGCTGGCGAAGGGTCGCAAGCGCATCTCGCTCGAGGACTTCAAGACCGCGCTCGACCAGGGCAAGGTCGAGACCCTCAACCTCATCATCAAGGGCGACGTGTCCGGTGCGGTCGAGGCGCTCGAGGAGTCGCTGCTCAAGATCGAGATCGACGACTCGGTCGACCTGCGCATCATCCACCGAGGCGTCGGTGCCGTCACCGAGTCCGACGTGAACCTCGCGACGGTCGACTCCGCCGTCATCGTGGGCTTCAACGTGCGCCCCGACCCGAAGGCGCGCGAGCGTGCAGCCCGCGAGGGCGTCGACGTCCGCTTCTACAACGTCATCTACGCAGCGATCGACGACATCGAGAGCTCGCTGAAGGGCATGCTGAAGCCGGAGTACGAGGAGGTCCAGTCGGGCGTCGCGGAGATCCGGGAGGTGTTCCGCTCGTCGAAGTGGGGCAACATCGCCGGTGTCATCGTGCGCTCCGGCACGATCACCCGCAACGCGAAGGCTCGCGTCATCCGCGATGGCGTCGTGCTCGCGGACGGTCTGTCGATCGAGTCGCTGCGCCGCTTCAAGGACGACGTCACCGAGGTCAAGACCGACTTCGAGTGCGGCATCGGCCTCGGCAAGTTCAACGACCTCCAGGAGGGCGACGAGATCGAGACCATCGAGATGGTCGAGAAGCCTCGCGTCTGAGTCGTGACGCGCTGATGGGGTGGCTGCGGCCACCCCATCGGCGCATCCGGCGCAGCCCGCCTCTCGGCGGGACGGCAAGAGGCTCGATGCCCGCAGGGCATCGAGCGAGCAGGACGACCGGCGCCGAGAGGCGTCGTCAGCAGAAGGAGCAGTCGTGGGCGAGAACCCCAGGGCCCGCAAGATCGCGGACCGCATCCAGGAGATCACCGCCAAGACGATCGAGCACGAGATCCGCGATCCGCGGCTCGGCTTCGTGACGATCACGGACGTCCGCGTCACGGGCGACCTGCAGCACGCGTCGATCTTCTACACCGTGTACGGCACCGACGAGGAGCGTGCGGACTCCGCAGTGGCGCTGCAGTCGGCGAAGGGCGTCGTGCGCCGCGAGATCGGCAAGGGCCTCTCGCTGCGGCTCACGCCGTCGGTGGAGTTCTTCCTCGACGCGCTGCCCGACAACGCAGCGTCGATCGACGGACTGCTCGACGAGGCGCGCTCCCGCGATGCCGCGGCGCAGCAGGAGCAGTCGTCGGCGTCGTACGCAGGCGACGCGGACCCGTACCGCAAGCCGCGCGAGGACGACGAGGAGGACTGAGTCCTCGTCGCGCTCGACGAGGCGGCTGCGGTCAGACCTCGTCGAGCGCGATCGTGCCGTCGGCGACGCTCGCGGCGCGCACCCGCACGCGGATGCGCGTCGCAGGCTCCGCCGCGGTGACGACGCGCGCCTCGACGGGCGGGTCGACGAGCTGCACGACGGCCTCGTCGTCGCGGCGCTCCACCACGAGCGCATCGAGCTCGTCGCCGACGCGGTCGGTGAGGATCCAGGCTGCGACGGCGCGCAGCGACTCGCGTTCGAGCTGCGACGCTCGCGATCCGGAGGCGCGCATCGCCTCTGGCACGCCCGGTGCGGCATCGCGCGCCCACGCTGGCACGTCGCGGCCGTTCGCGATCGCCTCGCAGTGCGCGAGCACGATGCGGTCGACGAGCCTGCGCAGCGGCGCGGTGGCATGCGCGTACGGCGCGCCGATGGCCGCCTGCTCGACGTCGCGCGGGTCGACGGGCCCGTCGAGCACGAGGTAGTCGGCGCCGCGGAAGAGCCTGCGTGCCGCGGTGAGGATGACGGCGGTCGTCGGCTCCGCACGGTCGAGACGGCGCAGGAACGCGCCGTAGTGCTCGTCGGTCGCCCACGGCACGCCGAGCGCGTCGGTCGCGGTGCGGAACTCGTCGATCGCCTCGGCCGAGGGCCGCGGCATCGTGCGCAGGATGCCCGCGCCCGCCTCGAGCTGCAGCCGTGCCGCCTCCATGCCGGTCATGAGCGACAGCTGCGCGTTCCACTGCTCGACCGGCAGGGGAGCGCGGCGCTCGATGCGCCATCCGTGCTCGTCGTGCACGACCTCCTCGTCGGGTGCGTCGAGGCTCGCACCGTCGCGCGCGCTCTCGAGCGCGATGCGCTGCTCGCCGACGGTGCGCAGCAGTCTCAGGTGCGGGTCGTCGGCGTCGATGCGGTCCTGCGCCTGCGCATACGTGAGCTGCTCGCGGCTGCGGATGCGGGAGCGCTCCAGCGTCGTGCGCGTGACCGCGCCCGTCGCGTCGAGCTCGAACGTCCACACGAGCGCCTGGCGCTCCCGGTCGGGCAGCAGGCTCGCGGCATCCTCGCTCAGCACCGTCGGATGCAGCGGCACGCGTGCGTCGGGCGCGTAGAGCGTCTGGCCGCGACGGGTGGCCTCGGCGTCGACGGCGCCGCCTGGTGCGACGAACGCAGGCACGTCGGCGATCGCGTAGCGCACGAGGTGGCCGTCGCCGTGCCGTGCGATCGCGAGCGCCTGGTCGAGGTCCGTCGAGCCCTCGGGATCGATCGTGACGAACGGCACGTCTGTGCGGTCGACGCCCTGCAGCGGCTGCGCTGCGGCGCGCGCCGCCTCGGCCTCGACGTCCGGCGGGAAGGTCTCGACGGCGTCGAGTCGCGCTCGGATGGCGGCGAGCGCTGCGGTGAGCTCGGGGGCGTCTGCGCGGAGGCGCTGCTGTCGCAGGGGCACGCCCCGACCCTACGCGCAGCCGCTCAGTGCGGCAGGCGCACGGCGTCGTCGCCGGGCTCGACGACGACGAGGCCGTCGGCGGCGAGGGATGCGATCGAGCGCGCGAGCTGCTCGGCGTCCGGCCACAGCGGCGCGAGCTCGGCGCGGGTCAACGGCACGTCGACGCCGCGCAGCGCGCGCAGCACCGTGCCGCGCGCCTGGCGGTCGCTGCCCGCGAAGGATGCCTGGCGGGGTGCGCGGCGACCTTCGTATGCGGGCGTGCCCGCCGCGACCCACGCGCAGTCGGCCACGAGCGGGCACGTGTCGCATCGCGGCGTGCGCGCGGTGCACACGAGCGCGCCGAGCTCCATGAGCGCGATCGACACCGTGCCGGCCTCCGCGTCGTCGGCGGGCAGCAGCGCCTCCACGCGAGCGAGGTCCGCGCGTGCGGCGGGGGCTGCATCCCCCTGCCCGAGCACGGCGCGAGCGACGACGCGCCGCACGTTCGTGTCGACGACGGGATGCCGCTGCCGGAAGTGGAAGACGGCGACGGCGCGCGCCGTGTAGTCGCCGATGCCCGGCAGCGCGAGCAGCGTGGGCACGTCGTCCGGCACGACGCCGCCGTGCCGCTCGACGATCGCCCGTGCGGCATCCTGCAGCCGCAGCGCACGCCTCGGGTAGCCGAGCGTGCCCCATGCGCGCAGCACCTCGTGCGTCGGCGCGTCCGCGAGGTCGGCGGGCGTCGGCCACCGCTGCAGCCACTCGACGATCGCGGTGCGCACGCGGGCGACCTGCGTCTGCTGCAGCATGATCTCGCTCACGAGCGTGCCCCACGCCGAGAAGCCCGGCTCGCGCCACGGCAGGTCGCGGCGGTGCTGCGCGTACCAGGGTGCGAGCCGCGCGTGCAGCAGGTCCGCGTCCATCGCTCCAGGCTACGGCGACCCAGGGCCGGTGCCGCGCCGTCTGCGGGTCCACCGTTCGGCGGATGCGCGCACCCAGGCGGCGTCCGTACCGTCGAGGACGTGACGATCCCAGCCCCCGCCGGACCTTCGCCCACCCCGCCGACGTCGCAGGTCGCATCTCGCGCCCGCGCGATCGCGCCCGACCTCGCCCGTGGCCTCATGCTGCTGCTCATCGCGCTCGCGAACATGCCGTGGCATCTCTTCGGCCGCGAGACGGCCGTCACGTCGATGCACCACGTCGACGGCTCGCTCGGCGACCGCATCTGGCAGGCGATCGCGATCGTCGCGGTCGACGGACGCAGCTACCCGCTGTTCGCGCTGCTGTTCGGGTACGGCATGTGGCAGCTCTACCGCAAGCAGCTCGCGGCGGGTGCGACGTCGAAGGAGGCGCGGCGTCTCCTGCGCCGCAGGCACTGGTGGATGCTCGCGTTCGGCGCCGTCCACGCCGCGCTGCTGTGGGCTGGCGACATCATCGGCGCCTATGGCCTCGTGGGTCTGCTCATCGCGTGGATCTTCCTCGAGCGTCGTGACCGCACCATCGCGATCTGGGCGTGGGTGCTCGGCGGCATGCTCGCGCTCGGCGCGCTGTCGACGGCGGCGATGGGTCTCGTGCTCGGGGCCCTCGACCTGCCCTTCGACGTCGACGGTGGCGACGCCGCGGCCCTCCCGTCGATCGCAGGCGTCGACTCGTATCTCGCGTCGATCCTCACGCGACTCGGCCTGTGGGCCGTCATCACGCCGGGACAGGGCGTCTTCGGCCTCGTCGTGCCCATCGCGATCCTGCTGGCGATCCTCGCGGCACGGCACGGCCTGCTCGAGGAGCCGCAGCACCACCGTGCCCTGCTCACGCGGGTCGCGGCGTGGGGCATCGCGATCGGCTGGGTAGGCGGTGCGCTCGCGTACGCCGAGTTCCTCGGCGCGTTCGATCCCGCTCCGTCCTGGACGTTCTCGCTCGTCCACGCAGCCACGGGCCTGCCTGGCGGCGTCGGCTACGCCGCGCTCTTCGGCCTCGTCGCAGCCCGGCTCGCCGAGCGGCCGCTGGGCGCAGGAGCTCGTGCCCTCACGGCGGTCGGGAAGCGCTCGATGACGAGCTACCTGCTGCAGTCGGTGCTCTTCGCCCCCGTGCTGTCGGCGTGGGGTCTCGGCCTCGGCGGCGTGCTGACGGAGTGGCAGGGCGCCCTGTACGCCGTGGGGGTGTGGCTCGTGACCGTCGCGGTCGCGGTCGCCCTCGATCGGGCGGGCAGGCGCGGCCCTGCCGAGACGCTGCTGCGGCGCCTCGCCTACCCGCGCGACGCCAAGGCGCAGCCCACCGGCATGGCCGCGAGTGCGCCCTCGGCGAGCACGGCTGACGCCGCCCACGTGCGCGGCTAGCCTGGCTGCATGGCCGATCAGCAGCTCCTCATGCAGGCGGCGTCGTGGACGCCCGAGCAGAAGGCGCTGTACACCGAGGTCGCGCGCGTGCTCGTCGCGCGCAGCCCGCGCGGCCGCCGCATCGTGGCGGTCGACGGGCGCGACGGGGCAGGCAAGACGCACCTCGCGGATGCGCTGCACGTCGCCTTCGCGAGGGCGGGCGTGCAGTCGTTCCGTGCGAGCCTCGACGACTTCCACCAGCCGCGCGACCGCCGTGAGCGGCAGGGCCGCGACTCGTGGAAGGGCTACTACGAGGATGCGTACGACCTCGAGCTCGTCGATCGCGTGCTCCTGCAGCCGTTCCGCATGGGCGGCTCGACGGGCTTCATGACGCGGGCGTTCGACGTCGAGACCGACCAGAGCGTCGAGATGGACTGGAAGACCGCCGGACCCGATGCGGTGCTCGTCGTCGACGGCGTCTTCCTGCTGCGCCCCGCGTTCCGCGGCAGGTGGAACTTCGTCGTGCGTCTCGAGGCGTCGGATGCCGAGCGCGGCGCGCGCCTGCAGCGGCGCGACGGTGCGCATCCGCTCGTCACCGACCCGTCGCACGACCGCTCCCGGCTCGCGCACGAGCACTACGAGCAGCTCGCCGACCCGGTGCGCGCGGCCGACATGGTCGTCGACACGACCGACTGGCGCGCGCCGCGGCAGCTGTTCCAGGACCGCTGCTGAGCGGCGCGCGAGGCTAGGGGAGCGGGGCGAGCGCCGCGACCCGTGCGGGGTCGACGGACGCGCCCGTGCGCTCGACCTCGTGCACGAGGTCGACGAGGCCGGCGTTGACGGGTGCGACGAGGCCGAGCCGCTCCGACGCGGCGACGATCGCGCCCGCGAGGTCGTCGATCTCGGTGCGCTGGCCCTTGCGAAGGCTCTGCTGCGTCGAGCCGAGGTTCGGCACGTCGCCGAACGACGCGGCCATCGCCAGCGGCACCGATCGCGCCGCCTCGATCGACGCCGCGAGCGTCGCGATCGTGTCCGGGCCCACCGCCCCGACGCGATCGATGGGGACGCCGGAGCCGAGCGCGGCGCGCGCCGCCTCGTGCATCGCCGCGGCCGTGACCCGCAGCAGGCCCGGGTCCGCGGCGCACGCCTGCATGCTCCAGCCCACGGCGGCGGGCACGGCGTTGGCCGCGTTGATGCACAGCTTCGCCCACTGCGCGCCCTCGATGCTCGCCGTGCGGCGCACGTCCGGCAGCACGGGAGCCAGCAGCTCGGCGAACGACGCACCCTCCGGCCCGCCGACGACGGTCTCCCCGCTCGCCGTGATGCGCACCAGGCCCGGCTCGAGCGCGTTCGCCGCCCAGGTGCCCAGGCCCGCCGCGACGCGGTGGTGCCCGAGGATGCGCGCCGCGCGGCCGTGGGCGTCGAGCCCGTTCTGCACCGCGAGCAGCGGCACGTCCGAGAGCGCGTCGAGGGACGGCGTGAGCGCCGCGGAGGAGTCGATGGTCTTGGTGGCGAGGACCGCGACGTCGGGCGGCTCCCGGAGCGCGTCCACGACCTGCGGATGCGCGTGGTGCTCGCCGAACGCGCCCTCGAGGCGGATGCCGCGCTCGCGCAGCACCTCGGCGCTCGATCGGGCGACGACGACGAGATCGTGCCCTGCGGCATCGAGCAGCGCCGCGAGGCACCCGCCGATGGCACCAGCCCCGAGCACCGCGATCCGCATCGCCCCAGGCTACGACTACGCTCGATGCTCGATGACTGCTCCGAACGGCGTGCTGCTCGTCGACAAGCCCGAAGGCGTCACGAGCCACACCGTCGTCGCCATGGCGAGGCGGCAGCTCGGCACGCGCAAGGTGGGCCACGCCGGCACCCTCGACCCCATGGCGACGGGCCTGCTCGTGCTGGGCGTCGGCCCCGCGACGCGGCTGCTGACGTTCCTCGTCGGCCTCGACAAGACGTACGAGACGACGATCGCGCTCGGCGCGTCGACCATCACCGACGACGCCGAGGGCGACGTCGTCGAGACGGCCGATGCCTCCGCGCTCACGCAGGACGCCATCGCGACGGCGGCGGCGCGCCTGACCGGCGACATCGAGCAGGTGCCCAGCGCCGTCTCGGCCATCAAGGTCGACGGCAAGCGCTCCTACGCCCGCGTGCGCGCAGGCGAGGACGTCGCCCTCGCCGCGCGCCCCGTGACGGTGTCGCGGTTCGCGCTCGGCCGGCTGCAGCCCGGTGCGCGCGCGTCGATCGACGCCGTCGTCGACTGCACCTCGGGCACGTACATCCGTGCCCTCGCGCGCGACCTCGGCGCGGATCTCGGCGTCGGCGGCCACCTCACGGCGCTGCGGCGCACGCGGGTGGGCCCGTTCGGCCTCGAGGACGCCGTGGCCGCCGACGCCATCGTGGCGGAGGCGCTGCTGCGGCCCGTCGACGTCGCCGCCCGCGTGCTGCCCGTCGTCGAGCTCGGCGCCGACGACGCTCGCCTGCTCGCGACCGGCAGGCGACCGCGCACCGACGCGCAGGGGACCGTCGCAGCCGTGCACGCGGGCGAGCTCGTCGGCATCGCGCGCGGCGAGGGCGGCAGGCTGCACCCGGTCGCGAACCTCGGCGTCGCCGCCGCCGACGCGGCGGCGAAGGACGCGAGCGCTGCGACCGCGCGCACGACCGCAGCGCACGCGGACGCGGCTGGCACCGACGACGGGGGAGCGCCGTGATCTCCTGGCTCATGCTCACGCAGGCCGCCGTGCTCGGCGCCCTCGGCGCCGTCGTCGCGATCGCGGGCGTCGCGAAGGTCAGGATGAACGACCTCGTGCTCGGCGCCGCAGCGCTCACGATGCTGACGCTCGTCGTGCAGGTCGTCGCCTCCATCGTGGCGCCGCTCGCGGGTGCGGGACCCACCGGCGACCTCCTCGAGTACTGGGTGTACCTCGTGACCGCGCTGCTCATCCCACCGGCTGCGACGCTGTGGGCGTTCGCCGACAAGGGCAGGTGGAGCGTGCTCGTCGTCGGCGTAGGGCTGCTGGCCGTCGCCGTCATGGTCTACCGCATGCACCAGATCTGGTTCGTGCAGGTCGTCTGAGCGCGGCACGCGTCCCGTCGCCGTGGGCTGCCGACGCGCGCACGCCGGGCGTAGGATCGTCCGGTGCCCTCCTCCCGCCGATCCGGCTTCGGCCGTGTGCTCATCGCGGTGTACGCGATCCTCGCGCTCGCCGCGACGGGACGATCGGTGTACCAGATCCTCAGCCGCTTCGAGGAGGCGCCGCTCGCGTACGCGCTGAGCGCCGTCGCGGCGGTCGTGTACGTCGTCGCCACGGTCGCGCTCGCGATGCGCGGCGCTGCGTGGACGCGCGTCGCGATCGCGACGATCGCGTTCGAGCTCGTCGGCGTCGTCGTCGTCGGCACGCTGTCGATCACGCACCCCGAGCTCTTCGGGCACGACAGCGTGTGGAGCCGCTACGGCATGGGCTACCTGTTCATCCCGGCGGTGCTCCCCATCGCCGGGCTGTGGTGGATCCACCGCACCGAGCGGCGGACGGTCGCCGCGTGAGCTGGATCGACGACCTCGTCGCGCGCCCGTCCGCCGTGACGATCGGCAAGTTCGACGGCGTGCACCTCGGGCACCGCGAGATCCTCGAGGATGCGCTGCGGATGGCGCACGAGCGCGGTCTGACGCCCATCGTCGTCACGTTCGACCGCCATCCGCTCGCGACGCTGCGCCCCGAGCGCGCCCCCAGGCTCATCCTGTCGCCCGAGCAGCAGCGCGAGGCGCTCGAGGAGCTCGGCTGCGAGGTCGTCACGATCCCATTCGACGCGGACACCGCCGCGATGGACCCCGGCGACTTCGTGCGGCGCGTGCTGCTCGACGGGCTCGGAGCGCGCTTCGTCGTCGTGGGCAGCGACTTCCGCTACGGCCGCGGCGGTGCAGGCGATCCCGCGTTGCTGCAGCGCCTCGCCGCCGAGCGCGGCGTCGAGGTGCACGTCGTCGACGACGTCGTCGACGACGCGGGCGCGCGCGTGTCGTCGACCGCGATCCGTCACGCGCTCGAGGAGGGCCGGATCGACGTCGCCACCGAGCAGCTCGGCAGGCATCCGCGCCTGCGCGGCACCGTCGTGCGCGGGCATCAGCGCGGGCGGGAGCTCGGCTTCCCGACGGCGAACCTCGGGCTCGACGCCGAGGGCTTCGTGCCGGCGCACGGCGTCTACGCCGCGTGGGCGACCGTCGACGCCGGCCGGTTCCCGGCAGCGGTGTCGATCGGCGACAACCCCACGTTCGACGGCGTGCAGACCACGGTCGAGGCGTACCTGCTCGACGTCGACCTCGACCTGTACCACCGACCCATCGAGCTCGAGCTCGTCGCCCACGTGCGCCCCATGGTGCGCTACGAGGGCATCGAGCCGCTCATCGCCCAGATGCACGACGACGTCGCGCGCGTGCGCGACATCCTCGGCATCCACGAGGGGCGCGACGCCGCGCCCGAGGAGGAGACGCCATGACCGAGTCCATCGCGACGATCGTCGACCACACGCTGCTGAAGCCGGAGGCGACCGCCGCCGACGTCGCCGCCACGATCGCGGAGGCCGCGGACCTCGGCGCGTACAGCGTGTGCCTGTCGCCGTCGGTGCTGCCCGTCGAGGTGCCCGAGGGTCTCGCGACGGCCGTGGTCGTCGGCTTCCCCAGCGGCAGGCACCACTCGGAGGTCAAGGCGGCCGAGGCGCGTCTCGCGGCTGCGCAGGGCGCAGACGAACTCGACATGGTCATCGACGTGGGTGCCGCGATCGACGGCCGCTTCGACGCGGTCGAGGCCGACGTGCGCGCCGTGCGCGAGGCGGCGCCGGACGTCGTGCTCAAGGTCATCATCGAGTCGGCCGCGCTCACCGACGAGCAGATCGTCGCCGTGTGCAGGGCGTCGGAGTCGGCGGGCGCCGACTTCGTGAAGACGTCGACGGGCTTCCACCCCGCTGGCGGGGCGACCGAGCACGCCGTCGCGCTCATGCGGCAGACCGTCGGCGACCGGCTGGGCGTCAAGGCGTCCGGCGGCATCCGCACGCGCGAGGCGGCGGAGGCGATGATCCGCGCGGGTGCGTCGCGCCTGGGCCTGTCGTCGACGCGCGCGATCGTCGAGGGCGAGCAGTCCTCGAGCGCCTACTAGGCCGGCACGGGCCGGTCAGCAGCGTTCGAGCAGCGCGAGGTACCAGCGCACGCCCCGCTCGACCTCTGCGACCGGGATTCGCTCGTCGCGCGCGTGGAGGCAGGCGCGCAGGTCGCTCGTGAGCAGGAACGGCGTGAAGCGCAGCACGCGATCGGTGACGAGGTGCGCGTGCCGCGAGTCGGTGCCGCCGAGCATGTCGTACGGCGAGAGCACGGCGTCCGGGAACTCGGCGGTGGTCGCCGCGACGATCGCGTCCCACCCGACGCCGTCGGTCGGCGACGTCGGCGAGGCCTCGTGGCCGCGCACGACGTCGATCGTCACGCGGTCGTCGCGGATCGCGCGGCGCAGGATCGCCACCGCGTCGTCGATCGTCGTGCCCTGCGCGAGGCGGACGCTCACGGTCGCCTCCGCACGCTCGGCGATGGCGTTCGCAGCCGTGCCGGCCTGCAGCCCGGTGACGGTCGCGCTCGTCGTGATGGTCGCGCGGGTCTCGTCGTTCGCGGCGAGCAGGCGTCGCAGCACGGGGGAGAGCGCCTGCGCCCGCGTGAGCAGCGCGCGGTAGGGCTCGCGCGCGTGCGCACCGAGCGTCTGCAGCATGCGCACGGTCGTGGGGGTGATGCGCTCGGGGAAGCGGGCGCGCGTCACGCGGGTCACAGCCATGGCGAGCACCGCGGTCGCCGGCGTGCGCGGCGGCGTCGAGGAGTGCCCGCCGACCTCGTCGACCGCGAGCCGCAGCACGAGCATCCCCTTCTCGCTCACGCCGACGAGCGCAGCGGGCACGGTGACGCCCGGCACGGGAGGGTCGACGACCGCGCCGCCCTCGTCGAGGGCGAACGCGGGTCGGATGCCACGCTCGTGGAGCACGCGGATCGCGGCGAGCGCGCCTCCGCCGAACGTC
The DNA here is from genome assembly GCF_979255995.1 of Agrococcus sp. AC640b. Lineage (NCBI taxonomy): Bacteria > Bacillati > Actinomycetota > Actinomycetes > Micrococcales > Microbacteriaceae > Agrococcus > Agrococcus sp. AC640b. The sequence continues at coordinate 10,004 of NZ_CEEDMM010000003.1, read as the reverse complement.
TCCTCGTCGTGGCCGAGCACGAGCCAGACGTCGCGGGCAGGCACGTGCGCGTCGGCTGCCAGCCGGTCGATGGCCTCGAGCATCGCCACGAGCGAGCCCTTGTCGTCGATGGCGCCGCGGCCCCACAGCACGCCGTCGACGACCTCGCCTGCGAACGGCGGATGCTGCCACCCGTCCCCTGGCGGCACGACGTCCTGATGCGCCATGAGCAGCGCGGGGCTCTCGCTCGAGGCGCCCGGCCAGCGCGCGAGGATCGTGTGGTCGGCGACGAGCTCCACCTCGAGCGCCGCGAACGCGTGCGGGTACAGCTCGGCCAGCAGCGCCCGCAGCGCCGTGAGGCCTGCGGCATCCGGCTCGCCGTCGGTCGCGAACGTCGGCACGCGCAGCACGCGTGCGAGTCGGTCGGCGGCGTCGCCGGTCGTCGAGGGCATGGTGGCGATGGTAGCCCCGGCGGTGCGCGTCGCCCACGCGTCGAGGCGACGTGGACGCCGTGCGGCTACCCTGGCGCCGTGGTGTGGTCACGGGTGCGCGGCGGGGTCGTCGTCGTCGTCGCGCTCGCGCTCGTGGGCGGCGGGCTCGTCGTCACGGGTGCGCTCGCGGAGCGCGACGACGCGCAGGCACCCGAGATCGCCCTCGGCGAGCTCCTCGCGACGAGCCGCGCCGACGTCGTCGTGGAGGCCATCGAGCCCGCGGACGAGGGCGGCATCGCCGTGACCCTCGTCGTCGACAACCACCTGCGCGAGTCGCTGACGATCACCGACGTGGTGACGCTCGTCGACGACCGCGGAGCGCTCGCCGACTACGGGTACACGACGGTGCCCGGCGACGTCGGCGTCACCGCGGCGCAGCCGGGCGTCGCCGACACCTTCACGATCGTCTTCGAGCCGGAGCGCGACGCCGTCGGCGAGGTGCGGGTCGAGATCGTCGACGCCACGTGGACGCCGCGCGACGAGACCGCCTTCGGGCTCGGCTCCAACATGTACGACGTCCACGTCGTCGCGACGGTGAGGATGCCGTGAGCCGGCTGCCAGCGGCACGCTCCGCGATCACGCGTCGGCGCGCATGGTCGGCGGTCGTCGCCGTCGCGCTCGCGGCCGTCGCCGTGCTCGTCGCATCGCTGACCCCTGGGCAGACGATGCGGTGGGCGCCGTTCTCGGGCTTCGGCACGAGCGCGGCCTCGTCGGGGCCCCTCGCGGTGGAGGTGCACGAGGCCACGCTCGCCGCATCCATCGACGTCGACGGGGAGATCGTCGAGACGCCAGGCACCTTCGTGGTGCTCGACGTCACGATCGCCGCGTCCGAGCCGCTCGACCTGCTCTCGCGCGACCTCGTGATCGACGGCCGCGTGTTCGACACGACTCCGAAGGGGCCATCGGCGTGGCAGGAGAGCGACCCGGGCCTCGGGCTGCCCGTGCACGGCGACCTCGTGTTCGAGGTCGACTCGGCGCTCGTCGACGATGGCGCGACCGTCGAGCTGCACGTCGCTCCCGGCCTCGACGCCGCAGGTGACCTGCGGCCGCAGGTCGTCGTGCGCATCGACGTCGACGGTGCGCTCGTCGACGTCGCCGAGGTGGAGGTGCTGTCGCGATGAGACGCTCTCGCATCGTCGCGGCGCTCGCGATCGGTCCGCTCGCGCTCGTGCTCGCCGGGCTCGTCGCGCACGCGCCCGCCATGCGCTGGCTCGAGCGCGAGCCCGTCGTCGTCGTCACGGGCGAGGTCGGCACGGCGCACACGGTCGGCGGGGCACCCACGACGGTGCACGGTGCGCAGATCGTCGCGCCCGGGAGCGAGGCGGCTGGCTACGCCGACGCTCCGGCGGGTGCGCAGATCGTGGTCGTCGACGTCACGATCGCGCAGTCGGACCTCGGCTCCTCGTCGTGCGTGCTCGAGCTCGAGGCGACCGTCGGGGGCAGCCACGGCACGTGGTCGTACGACACGGGCTCGAGCGACGTCACGAGCTGCTACTCGGAGGAGGAGGCGCTCTCGGGCTCCGTGGGCTTCGTCGTGCCTGCAGGCGCGATCGAGGACGCGCGGTTCCTCGTGGGCGGGGAGACGATCTGGCTCGGGGTGCCGCTGACGCTCTGAGCGCCGCCCGCTGCCGCGCCCAGTCGCAGCGCGTCGAGCGCGGCGACGACGACCACGAGGCCCAGCACGGCACCGACGGAGTCGCCGATCGCGCTGCCGACGTTCGCGATCGCCTCCGCGAGCGTGAAGGGCTGCGGTCCGCCTGCGTGCACGAGCGCGACCGTGAGCCAGCCGGTCGCCGCGGTCACGACGTGCCAGGCCAGCACGGCGGCTGCGAGCGGCACGATGCCGGCGCCCCACACCTGTCGGAGCGTCGAGACGACGGGCACCCATCGGTCGTGGAGGTCGTCGGTGACCTCCTCGAGCACGTCGTCGAGCGGTGAGGGGAGCGCGGCGAGCAGGCGGGTCCACCAGCGGGCGGGCCGGGGAGGCTCGACGGGCTCGGGCACGAGCTCGGGACGCGCGCCCAGCAGCACGATGCCGACGAGCGTGAGCCACACGAGCGGCAGCGTGATCGTGTGCCACAGCGACCCCGCCGTCTCCCAGGCTCCCAGCAGCCACCCGCCGACGACGCCGTCGATCGCCGAGCGCACGTCGTCGATGCCGCTCGCGAGCCGCGTCGTCGCGAACCAGTCGCCTGCGATGGCGATGACGCGACCGAGGATCGAGACGGCGAGGAACGTCCAGAGGCCCTCCAGCACGAGCGTCGCCACCGACACGCCCCTGCGGCGCCCCTTCCGCTCGAATCGGCGCAGCACGCCGCGCAGCACGAGGCACGCCACGAGCAGGCTGATCGACAGCACGTCGACGGGCACGTCGACGACGGCGCCGACGCCGGCGCCCTCGTCGAACCAGTCGATGCCCGCGAGCGCGGTGAGCGCGTACTCGCGCAGGTCCTCGGAGAAGAGCCCCCAGGCGGTGAGCAGCAGGAAGGCGGGCAGCACGGAGGCGGCGAGGCCGGAGAGCGCCGAGTGCACGCGCGCCGTCCCGACCGGCGGCGGCGGCGTCGAGCGCATGGCGCGCAGCAGCACGAGGATCTGCAGGATCATCGCGATCATCCGCACCAGGGCCGTGATGGCCGTGAGCGCGAGGCCCCCGATGGCGCTCGTCGAGCCCACGGCGCCCGCGAGGGCGACGAGGAACGATCCGACGATGCGCGCGGCGAGCTCGATCGCGAGCACCTCCGGCAGGCCGTGCGCCGCGATGCGGCGCATGCCGACCCCGAGGTCGGCGACGAAGCGGCCAAGACCACCGAGCACCGATGCCGCAGGGCTCGCAGGGGAGGCGAGCGGGCGGCCTGGCATGCAAGCGAGCATACGAGGCCGGGCGGGGAGCGCGACGGTAGGCTCGTGCTCGTCCGCCGGACGCGATGGAGCGACCGGGGAGCTCACTCGAGGAGATGCTGCCGCCGATGACCGACACGCCCGCCTACAAGCTCGACCCGGCGCCGAAGGGGGAGCACGTCGTCGACGGGCCCGTCCGCATCGAGCGCGACTCGCTGGGCGAGATGCCCGTGCCGGTCGACGCGTACTGGGGCATCCACACCGAGCGGGCGCTCGAGAACTTCCCCATCACGGGCAGGTCGATCTCGGTGTACTCCGACCTCGTCGACGCGCTCGCGGTCGTGAAGCAGGCCGCGGCGCGAGCGAACCGCGAGATCGGCGCGCTGAGCCCCGAGAAGGCCGACCTCATCGACCGCGTGTGCGATCGCATCCGCGACGGCGAGCTGCACGACCAGTTCAAGGTCGGCGTCATCCAGGGCGGCGCGGGCACCTCGACGAACATGAACACGAACGAGGTCATCGCGAACGCGGGCCTCGTCGAGCTCGGCCACGCCAAGGGCGACTACCAGCACCTGCACCCCATCGACGACGTCAACCGGTCGCAGTCGACGAACGACACGTACCCGACGTCGATCAAGGTGGCGATGGCGTTCACGCTGCGCCGCATGCTCGCGGAGCTCCGCCTGCTCATCGACGCGTTCGACGCGAAGGGCGTCGAGTTCCAGGACGTGCTGAAGATCGGCAGGACGCAGCTGCAGGACGCGGTGCCCATGACGCTCGGCCAGGAGTTCCGCGGCTTCGCCGTGACGCTGCAGGAGGACCACGACCGCCTCGACGAGGTCATCAAGTTCCTCTCGGAGGTCAACCTGGGTGCGACGGCCATCGGCACGGGCATCACGGCCGACCCGAGCTACGCGGCGGCGGCCTGCAAGCACCTCGCCGCGCTCACGGGCCTGCCGATCGTCACGGCTCCCGACCTCATCGAGGCGACGAGCGACACGGGCGTGTTCATGTCGGTGTCGGCCGCGCTCAAGCGCTGCGCGGTGAAGCTGTCGAAGATCTGCAACGACCTGCGGCTGCTGTCGTCGGGGCCGCAGGCCGGCTTCGGCGAGATCCTGCTGCCGCCGAAGCAGGCGGGGTCGTCGATCATGCCAGGCAAGGTCAACCCGGTGATCCCGGAGGTCGTCAACCAGGTGGCGTTCGCCGTCATCGGCTCGGACGCCACGGTCACGGCGGCCTCGGAGGCCGGGCAGCTGCAGCTCAACGCGTTCGAGCCCGTCATCGCGCACTCGATCCTGCAGAGCCTGCACTGGATGACGCAGGCGTGCCTCACGCTGCGCATCAACTGCATCGACGGCATCGAGCCGAACCGCGAGCGGCTGGCCTCCATGGTCGGCTCGTCGGTCGGCGTCGTCACGGCGCTCACGCCGTACATCGGCTACACGGCGTCGGCGACGCTCGCGCACGAGGCGCTCACGTCGCACAAGTCGATCGCCGACCTCGTCGTGGAGGCGGGGCTCATGGACCGCGAACGCGTCGCGAAGCTGCTCGAGCCCGCGCGTCTGTCGGGCCTGCATCCTGCGACGCAGGCGATGCCGATCATCACCCCCGAGATGCTCGCGGAGCACGAGCGCGGCTGAGACACGGACGCGACGCGCGTGAGACTCCCGGCGAACGAGCGGCAACCTGCGCCTAGCATGGCGGCATGACGCTCGCGCAGCCGCCGCACCACCCGCCGCAGCCCGGACCGCAGCAGGCTGCGCCTGCGATGCCGCAGCTGTCGAAGCCGCCGTCGACGGGACTCATCCTGGGGATCGTCGGCATCGCGGGCCTCGCGCTCGCGAGCGTGTTCATCTTCCTGTTCTTCATGCTGCAGTTCGGGCTGTCGCCCGTCGTGCCGATCGCAGGGTTCCTGGGGCTGTTCCCGCTCGCGTTCGTCGTGTGGGGCCTGCTCGGCCTCGACCGGTGGGAGCCGGAGCCGCGCATCGCGCTGTGGCTGTCGGTGCTGTGGGGCGGCATCATGGCGGTGCTGCTCACCCTGCTGCTCAACACGTTCGTGATCGAGCAGCTCATCGTCGTGCCGCTGCTGCTGACGCCCGGCGTCGCCGACATGATCTACGGCCTCCTGGCGCCCGCCTTCACGGGCGTGCGCGAGATGGTCGAGCTCGGCGGCGCCTCGACGGCCGACGCCGTGTACGCCTTCTACGGCCCCGTCATCCAGGCGCCCTTCACCGAGGAGCTGTGGAAGGCCGTGCCGGTCGTCGTCATGTTCCTGTTCGTGCGCAGGCACTTCGACGGGCCCATCGACGGCTTCGTCATCGCGGGCTTCTCGGCCGCGGGGTTCGCCTACACCGAGAACATCCTCTACTTCGGCCGCGAGCTCATGGCGGCGGGCGACGCGTCGTTCATCTTCTTCCTCCGCGGCGTCATGAGCCCGCTCGCGCACGTCATCTTCACGGCGGTGGGCGTCGGGCTCGCGATGGGCTTCGCCGCGCGTCGCTCGTCGCGCCTGTGGGGCCTCGTCGCCCTGCCGGTCGGCCTCGGCGTCTCGATGTTCCTGCACGCGCTCTGGAACAGCGCGTCGTTCTGGGTGCCGAACGGCATGCTGGGCTTCTTCATCTACTACGGCGTCGTGCAGGTGCCGATCGCGGTCGGGGCGCTGCTGCTCGTCGTGCTGCTGCGCCGCTTCGAGGCTCGGCTCACGCGCCTGCGGCTCGACGAGTACGCGGAGGCCGGCTGGTTCTCGCACGAGGAGTCGAAGATGCTGTCGTCGTCCGACGGCCGTCTCGGCCTCGCGCAGTGGGCGAAGCGGCGCGGGCTCGGCAAGCCGATGCAGGCGTACATCCGCATCGCGACGCGCCTCGCGGCCAACAGGCAGCGGGCGATCATCGGTCGCGAGAAGCTGCGCCCCGTGGCCGACGAGGCGCGCCTGCTCGGCGACGTCTCCGCGCTGCGCCAGCACATGGCGACCGTCGGTGGCGGCTCGCCCGTGCTCGTCGGCGCGGGGCATTCGCTGCCGCAGCCCATGCAGGGCTCGACGCCCCACACGCAGCGCTTCGCGCCCGCACCCGGTGCGCCCACCCAGCCGTGGCAGCAGGGCTGGCAGTACGCGATGGCACCTGCAGGGCGGGCGCCCGTGCAGGCGGGCGGCGCCGCGCACCCGAGCGGTGCCGGCCCCGTGGACCCCGGCAGGGTGCAGCCGCCGCAGACGGGCGACCGCCAGGGCTGGTGAGCTCCGGAGGTCGTCGTCGGCGGGCGCGCAGCGACGCGGGCGACGCTGCTACACTCGACAAGTTGCCGTCGATCGGCCGCGGAACCAGAGAGCTCGCGCATCCTGCGCAGGGCGCCGCGCTGCGACAGGAGAGAGGAGACCGAATGAGCCTTGCCTCTGAGGTCAAGCAGGCGATCATCGCCGAGTACGCCACCCACGAGGGTGACACCGGTTCCCCCGAGGTGCAGGTCGCGCTCATGTCGCGCCGCATCAAGGACCTGACCGAGCACCTCAAGGAGCACAAGCACGACCACCACTCGCGTCGTGGCCTCCTGCTCCTCGTCGGTCAGCGCCGTCGCCTCCTGGGCTACCTCCAGGACATCGACATCGCGCGCTACCGCTCGCTGATCGAGCGTCTCGGCCTTCGCCGCTAGAGACCCCCGGCAGGACACGTATCTGCACGCGAGGCCCCGCATCCCACGTCGGATGCGGGGCCTCGTCGCGTGCGGGGCGGATGCGAGCGCATCGGCTCCGGTGCTTCGCGGGGGTCGACTGGTACGCTCGTGGTGGCCGCAGGCTTGCGGCCGCGTGCGCCGTCACGACCGGAAGGCTGGTCGTTGGTGGTGGATGCCGAGGGCAGTCTCGACCTCCACCACTGATGACCACTCCGACGGACGTCGCTGCGCGCGATCTGTCTGTCGTGCCCGCGGATCGGGCACAGGAGGAGAGAGACCTTGGAAGGTCCTGAGATCACGTTCGCCGAGACGGTCATCGACAATGGCAAGTTCGGCACCCGCACCATCCGCTTCGAGACCGGCCGCCTCGCGCAGCAGGCGCAGGGTTCGGCCGCTGCGTACATCGACGGCGAGACCATGCTGCTGAGCGCGACGAGCGTCAGCAAGCACCCGAAGGACAACTTCGACTTCTTCCCGCTCACGATCGACGTCGAGGAGCGGATGTACGCCGCGGGTCGCATCCCGGGCTCGTTCTTCCGTCGCGAGGGTCGCCCCTCGACCGACGCGATCCTCACGTGCCGCCTCATCGACCGTCCGCTGCGGCCGACGTTCGTCGAGGGCCTCCGCAACGAGGTGCAGGTCGTCATCACGGTGCTCGCGATCGAGCCCGACGAGCTGTACGACGTGCTCGCGATCAACGCGGCATCGCTGTCGACGCAGATCTCCGGCCTGCCCTTCTCGGGCCCCGTCGGCGGCGTGCGCGTCGCGCTCATCGATGGCCAGTGGGTCGCGTTCCCGAAGCACTCGCAGCTCGAGGGCGCCGTGTTCAACATGGTCGTCGCGGGCCGCGTGACCGACGACGGCGACGTCGCGATCATGATGGTCGAGGCCGAGGCCACCGACGAGTCGTGGCACCTCATCGAGGGTGGCCAGCAGGCCCCCACCGAGGAGATCGTCGCGCAGGGCCTCGACGCGTCGAAGCCGTTCATCAAGCAGCTCGTCGAGGCGCAGCAGGAGGTCGCGAAGACCGCCGCGAAGCCGACGCGCGACTACCCGCTGTTCCCGCCGTACACGCCCGAGGCCCTCTCGGCCGTCGCGGCGATCGCCGAGACCGAGGTCGCCGAGGTCTACCAGATCGCCGACAAGATCGAGCGTCAGGACGCCGACGACGCGCTCAAGGAGCGCGTCAAGCAGCAGGTCAACGAGCAGATCGAGGCCGGCACCGTCGATGCCTCCGTCGCCTCGCAGGTCTCCGCGGCGTACAAGGCCGTCTCGAAGCGGGCCATGCGTGCCCGCGTGCTGAAGGACGGCGTGCGCATCGACGGCCGCGGGCTCGCGGACATCCGTGCGCTCGACGCCGAGGTCGCGGTCGTCCCGCGCGTGCACGGCTCGGCGATCTTCCAGCGCGGCGAGACCCAGATCATGGGCATCACGACGCTCAACATGCTGAAGCTCGAGCAGCAGATCGACTCGCTGTCGCCTGTCACCTCGAAGCGCTACATGCACAACTACAACTTCCCGCCGTACTCGACGGGCGAGACGGGCCGCGTCGGCAGCCCGAAGCGCCGCGAGATCGGCCACGGCGCCCTGGCCGAGCGTGCGCTCGTGCCCGTGCTGCCCAGCCGCGAGGAGTTCCCCTACGCCATCCGCCAGGTCTCCGAGGCGCTCGGCTCGAACGGCTCGACCTCGATGGGCTCGGTGTGCGCCTCGACGCTCTCCCTGCTCAACGCGGGCGTGCCGCTGCGCGCTCCCGTCGCGGGCATCGCGATGGGCCTCATCTCCGACACCGTCGACGGCGAGACCCGCTACGCGGCGCTCACCGACATCCTCGGTGCCGAGGACGCCCTCGGCGACATGGACTTCAAGGTCGCGGGCACGCCGGAGTTCATCACGGCGATCCAGCTCGACACGAAGCTCGACGGCATCCCCGCCTCCGTCCTCGCCGGCGCGCTGACGCAGGCGAAGGAGGCGCGGACGAAGATCCTCGACGTGCTCAACCAGGCGATCGACGCGCCCGACGAGATGGCGCCCACCGCGCCTCGCGTCATCAGCGTCAACATCCCGGTCGACAAGATCGGCGAGGTCATCGGGCCCAAGGGCAAGGTCATCAACCAGATCCAGGACGACACGGGCGCCCAGATCTCGATCGAGGACAACGGCACCGTCTACATCGGCGCCGTCGACGGCCCGTCGGCGGAGGCCGCTCGTGCCGCGATCAACGCGATCGCGAACCCCTCGAACCCCGAGGTCGGCGAGCGGTTCCTCGGCACCGTCGTGAAGATCGCGTCGTTCGGCGCGTTCGTCTCGCTCATGCCGGGCCGCGACGGCCTGCTCCACGTCACCGCGATGCGCCCGCTGAACGACGGCAAGCGCATCGAGGCCGTGGAGGACGTCGTGTCGGTCGGCCAGAAGCTGCAGGTCACGATCACGAAGGTCGACGACCGCGGCAAGCTCTCGCTCGAGCTCGTCGAGGACGACTCGGCTGCTGCTCCGGCAGCGGACGCTCCCGCAGCGGAGTAGTCCGGTCCACGACGAAGGGGGTGCGCGTCATGCGCACCCCCTTCGTCGTGTCTGCGGCCCGCACCGCCGACCCGCTCGACGCCCCCGAGCCAGTCACCGCCCCCGAGTCCGCGCGTACGATCCCACGTGCCGGCGAGCGACGTCATCCGAACCCGCTCCGTGAGGTGCGAGTGGAGCGAGCCTCGAAGGGAGCAGGGCGCACTCGAACCTGCCCTAGGAAGCTCTCCACAACCTCGACCGCCTTCGAACGTACGTTCGAATGCCTGGTATCCTGGAGGCCGACGAAGGCGGTGGGCGATGCGGGATCAGGCGGTGGTCGAGACGGCGGTCGTCGACGCCCTGATCGCCCGCGCGGAGCCGTTCGGGTCGCTGCTCGACGAGGAGCTGCTGGTGGTCGTCGACGAGCTCGCCGCGCGCCGCCGCGCGCTGGATGCGGCGATCGTCGCGGTGGCGGCGGAGGTCGGTGCGCGTTCGAGCGGTCGCCCTGTCGACGAGTCGCTCGTGCGTCGC